>DATGNG010000021.1:0-6020 GCA_035306865.1 Sphingobacteriaceae bacterium | reverse complement strand
TCCGGAGTTTGGGATTTACCTTTCAAAATGGTCAATTCTACAGTCGGGTTATTGCAATTGGTGAGTAGAAGTAATTTTGATTTGGGATCTTCGTTGATGATACTTGTTTTTCTTCCAATCTGCGAATCTTCAAAAGCAAAGCGTTTGACAAAATGATTGCCGGTTTTTCCATCCTGATGTATTGCGGAATAGACTTGTTCGGGGTTGAATTTTTCGATACGAATAATTTTTGGGTCGAAATGGTTACTCAGATCAAAGGAACACAATTCGTAAACTCCTTCAGAGGTGACGGTCAATATTTTGTCATCCCCGTCAAATTCGCCCAGATATTTGCCCCGTCCATCAGCATTAAGTCGGTGAAGCACATCGTCAAACCAGATTTTTCGTCCGGAAAGTGTCGAAACACCCTTCGCTTTCAACACAATTTTTCGGATGGGGTATTTAGAAACAATATTTCCCTGCGAACTTCTACCCTTGATGGCAATTTCGGCAAAATCAAGGTCGAATTGGAGCTTTCTGAGCTTTGATTGCGGGCGCAATTGTATCTGAACCACCTCGGCCTCTCCATTTGGATTGGCAGTAAAATACAATACTTTGGATCCCTTGCTGCCCTTTGTAAGCTCATATTCCCTGTCACGGGTGATACCACCAATGGCAAAACGTTTGATATACGAGACGCCGGTAGCACCATCTTTATATATCAGATTATAAATGGTGCGGTCATCATTTTTCTTAAACACTGCGGCATGGATGATGTCCTTTCCCACAAATACTTTCTCCTGCACTTTGGTCACCACAAATTTTCCGTCCGCCCGGAACGCAATAACGTCATCCAAATCCGAGCAATCCCCAATATATTCGTCTTTGCGCATGGAGGTCCCGATAAATCCATCGGCTTTATTGATATAAAGCTTGACATTGGCCAGGGCAACCTGTGCCGCCTCTACCTTATCGAATAAGCGTAATTCAGTTTTTCTTTCCCGTCCTTTCCCGTATTTCTCCTTGATTTTTTGAAACCAGGAAATGGTATAATCTGTCAGGTGCCTCAAATGATGTTTGACTTCCTTGATTTCTTTTTCAAGGTTTAGCATCAATTCATCCACTTTTTTGACATCGAAACGGGTGATACTGCTCATTGGTTTTTCAATCAGCCGCTTATAATCTTCCGGTAGGATTTCTCTGTAAAACTGATCGATAAATGGTGCAAATAACCCATTCAACACTGTGACCACACGTTCGAAATCCTGTGCACCTTCGTAATCAGGGTGCTTGTACATGCCCTCCTGAATAAATATTTTCAATAGATTGCTGGAGAAAATACGCTCTTGAAGTTCATTTAGCTTAATCTCCAATTCTTTTTTGAGGAGAGCCTTGGTTTGGCTGGTGTTTTCCTTCAGAATATCATTGACACTCATAAACCTGGGTCTGTCATCTTGAATGACACAGGTATTCGGGGAAATGGACACTTCACAGGCGGTAAACGCATATAAGGCGTCAATAGTGACATCCGGTGAAATGTTTGGGGCGAGGTGAATGATGATTTCTACCTGTTGGGCAGTGTTATCCTCGATCTTTTTGATCTTGATTTTTCCTTTTTCATTTGCGGAGACTATACTGTCTATGATGCCTCCAGTAGTTGTGCCATAGGGGATTTCAGTAATGGCCAAGGTTTTTTTGTCCCTTTCTTCAATTTTGGCCCTAATTCTGATTTTTCCTCCTCGTTGGCCCTCATTATAGGCGGAGCAATCTGCCATTCCCCCGGTTGGAAAGTCTGGCATCAGGTTCGCCCGGCCACCTTTGAGAATATCAATAGAAGCGTCCAACAGCTCATTGAAGTTATGGGGCATGATCTTGGTGGCAAGACCAACAGCAATGCCTTCGGCACCCTGCGCCAATAACAAGGGGAATTTGACAGGGAGGGTGACCGGTTCTTTATTCCGGCCATCATAACTCAATTGCCATTTGGTGGTATCTGGGTTGAAAGCAACTTCTAAAGCAAACTTAGACAATCTCGCTTCAATATACCGCGGAGCCGCCGCCGAATCTCCGGTAAAAGGATCTCCCCAGTTTCCCTGACAGTCAATCAATAGGTTTTTTTGGCCAATTTGCACCATGGCGTCCCCTATGGAGGCATCCCCATGGGGATGGTATTTCATGGTGTTGCCAATGACATTGGCTGCTTTGTTAAAGCGGCCATCATCCATTTCCTTCAATGAATGGAGAATTCGCCTTTGTACAGGTTTGAATCCATCATTTATATGGGGTACAGCACGATCAAGTATTACATAGGAGGCGTAATCCAAAAACCAGTTTTCATATAAACCGGATAAAGGAATCGTCTGGCTACCCAAAGATTTTTCTTCCATTTTCTTATTCCACTTTATGACAGTTTAGTATGCTTCAAAGTTATAATGCTTCGAGACTATTTTTTAGAATTTGAAGTCTTGACTCAGCATCGGCTCTTTTATGCTGTTCGTTTGCCACAATTTCCGGTTTGGCGTTTTGCATAAACCGCTCATTGTTTAATTTGGCGTTTACAGACTTGAGAAACCCTTCCAAATAGGTGATATCCTTGAGAATGCGCTCTCTTTCTGCCTCGACATTGATTTCCGACGCTGTATGAACAAAAAACTCATCCTTATCAACCAGGATGCCGGTTGTCCCGCTTGGCTTTTCGTTCACTTTCTGAAGTTCACTCACATTTCCCAGCTTTTCAAGAGCGTCATTATACTGCTCCAACCAAGCATCTCTGCCGCCCAGCTTTATACTCAGGCCTAAAGTTGTTTTTGGGGAAATCTGCAAATTATTTCTCAGGTTCCTGATTTCGGAAATGACCTTTTTATAATGTTCAAACCCATTCAGTGTCTGCTGATCATAGGCTTGGATTTCTGGAAATGCTGCAACCACGCAACAATCTTTTTCGGACCGATGGCCAAACAATTCATCATGCCACAATTCTTCACTTATAAATGGCATGAAAGGATGGATCAGTTTCAAAAGATTTTCAAAATATACCTTTGTTTTTTCAAGGGACTCAGCACTTGTCGGTTGTTGATACCCTGGCTTGATAAGCTCCAGATACCAGGAGCAAAAATCATCCCAGATTAATTTGTAGGTGGCCATTAGGGCATCCGAAATTCTATAGGCAGCGAAATGCTCTTCAATCTCATTCAATGCCTCTTGAAAACGATTGTCAAACCAGTGAATTGCAATTTTTTGAGCCTGAGACGTTCCGATCTCCGAAGAAGTTTCCCAGCCCTTGACCAATCGGAAAGCATTCCAGATTTTATTAGCAAAATTTCGACCCTGTTCACAATAAGACTCGTCGAACATGAGGTCATTGCCTGCCGGTGAGGAGAGGAGCATTCCCACCCGTACACCATCAGTTCCGTATTTTGCCATCAACTCCAATGGATCCGGTGAATTCCCCAGGGATTTGGACATTTTTCTGCCCAGCTTGTCCCTGACAATTCCGGTGAGATATACATTCCGGAATGGAGGTTTTTCCCTATATTCATGACCGAAAATTATCATTCTGGCCACCCAGAAAAATAAGATTTCAGGAGCTGTAATCAGATCGCTGGTCGGATAATAATAATTGATTTCTTTATTATCAGGGTTCCGCACGCCATCAAAGACCGACATTGGCCAAAGTGCGGAAGAGAACCAGGTGTCCAGAACATCATCTTCCTGGCGTATGCTTTCGGATGATTTGCCATCGGCCAAAAACTGAGCTTTCGCCTCTTCTTCGGTTTTGGCAACCACCCATTCATTTTGGTCATTGTACCAGGCCGGGATTCGTTGACCCCACCACAATTGACGGCTGATGGTCCAATCCTTGATGTTTTCCATCCAATGGCGGTAAGTATTTATGAATTTTTCAGGGATCAGCCTGACCTCCTTATTATTCACATAATCCAATGCCGGCTTCGCCAACTCCTCCATCCGGCAAAACCATTGCATGGACAGCCGGGGCTCAATTACCGCATCGGTGCGCTCTGAAAAGCCCACCTGTGATTTGTATTCTTCTATTTTTTCGATTTGTCCTGCCTCTTCCAACATCCGTACGATCTCTTTTCGAGCATTAAAACGGTCTTCTCCGACCAGAATCTGTGCTTTATCGTTTAAACGGCCGTCTTCATCCAGAATATCGATGACTTCCAGATTGTGTTTGATGCCCAGTTCATAATCATTGAGGTCATGGGCAGGAGTAACTTTGAGACAACCTGTACCAAAATCCCGCTCTACATATGCATCCGCAATGATATTGACTGGACGATTGATCAAAGGAATCAAGATTTTTCTCCCGATGAGATGTTGGTAGCGCTCGTCTTCCGGATGAACACAGACTGCTGTGTCCGCCATAATGGTTTCGGGCCTTGTAGTAGCAATAATTAAATAGTCACCATTTCCAGTACCGTCTCCGGTTTGTTCGGACAATTTATATCGGATATAAAAGAGTTTTTGATTGACCTCTTTGCGAATAACTTCTTCATCTGAAAGTGCGGTTTTACCCTGAGGGTCCCAGTTTACCATCCGGACGCCCCGATAAATATAACCTTTTTTGTAGAGTCGGATAAAAGTGTCGATGACGGCCTCACTCAGTTCCGGATCCATTGTGAATTTTGTCCGGTCCCAGTCGCAGGAGGCACCCAATTTTTCGAGTTGTTTGAGAATAATTCCCCCATATTTCTCCTTCCATTCCCATGCATGCTCTAAAAATTCCTCCCTGCTTATATCCTTTTTTGCTATTCCTTTTTCTTTGAGCATAGCCACGACTTTGGCTTCAGTTGCGATAGAAGCGTGGTCGGTACCCGGTACCCAGCAAGCATTTTTCCCTTGCATCCTCGCTTTGCGGATGAGGACATCCTGGATAGTATTATTCAGCATATGCCCCATATGCAAAACGCCGGTGACATTGGGTGGGGGCATGACAATAGTATATGGCTCCCGGTCATCAGGGACGGACTTGAAAAACTTGTGTTCCAGCCAATAGGAATACCACTTATCTTCTACTTCAGTCGGATTGTATATTTTTGCTAAACTCATTGATGCTAACGTAATTATAAAGGATCATTAGGAAAAGTACCTTAAGAGGGCAAACTTAGGCAAAATTGTTTTATTCACAAATTCCAAAAAGTGAATAAAACAATCTTTGCCGATCTCTCACCCACCAAAATAGAAACATAGACTTAGGGTGAAAACTTAGGCAAAATTGTTTTATTCACAAATTCCAAAAAGTGAATAAAACACAGTGTTACAATGGGATTATTTTACTATATTCGAAGCCTTAGTATAAGGATTATTAGGTAAGATACGGAATTAAAATCAATAGTGAAAATAAGATGAGTTTAAAGAATTTCAAAGGAGTAGTGACAGGAGATTCGTTGCAGGAATTGATGGAAGTTGCTAAGGCAAACCACTTTGCTTTGCCGGCAGTCAATGTCGTGGGTACCAATTCGATAAATGCAGTAATGGAAACTGCCAAAAAAGTAAATTCTCCTGTTATCATTCAGCTTTCGAACGGGGGTGCACAGTTTTATGCTGGCAAATCATTGAACAATGACAATCTGCAGGCATGTGTGTTGGGTGGGGTTTCAGCTGCCCGGCATGTGCATTTACTCGCAGAACATTATGGCGTAGCGGTAGTATTGCATACGGATCATGCTGCAAAAAAATTATTGCCCTGGATTGATGGGTTGTTGGATCATGGTGAACAATTTTTTGCACAATACGGGAAACCTCTGTTTTCTTCGCATATGTTGGATCTTTCGGAAGAGCCAATAGAAGAGAATATTGAGATTTCGGCCCGTTATCTGCAGAGGATGGATAAAATGGGAATGACCATTGAAATAGAGTTGGGAGTGACTGGCGGCGAGGAGGATGGTGTGGATAATACCGATGTGGACAGCTCCAAATTATACACTCAGCCAGAAGAAGTGGCCTATGCATATGAGAACCTAAAAAAGGTGAGTAGTCGGTTTACGGTGGCCGCTGCCTTTGGAAATGTGCATGGGGTA
>DATGNG010000020.1:0-3495 GCA_035306865.1 Sphingobacteriaceae bacterium | reverse complement strand
CGATTTCAGTACATTTTACACCCTTATGTTATTTAATTCATTGTTCTACATGCCGACAATCGCACTTTCCAACTCGGTATGCTACAATGTACTTTCACAGAAAAACTACGATGTGGTCAAGGATTTTCCCCCAATAAGAGTGTGGGGAACTGTGGGCTTTATTGCGGCCATGTGGACGGTGGATCTGATGGGCTGGACAAAGAGTGTCAACCAATTGTACCTGGCTGCGGGATTTGGTGTGTTACTGGGCATGTACGCCTTCACCATACCTCCTTCCCCACCCTATAAGGCCGAAACCCGGAAAAAAAGTCTGGCATCCTCATTGGGATTGGATGCATTGGTACTCTTCAAGGAGCGGAAAATGCTTGTATTTTTCATTTTCTCCTTATTGTTGGGAGCTGCCCTGCAGATCACAAACGCATTTGGCGGACCGTTTTTAGATGATTTCAAACACGTTTACCCAGACTCATTTGGTGTCAAGCACCCCAACCTGCTTCTTTCCATTTCTCAGATTTCAGAAACATTTTTCATATTGCTGATCCCCTTCTTCCTCATGCGTTTTGGGATCAAAAACGTAATTTTATTTAGTATTATTGCCTGGGCCCTGCGTTTTGGATTGTTTGGATTGGGCAATCCGGCAGATAAATTATACTTGTTGGTATTGTCCATGATCATTTATGGGATGGCCTTCGACTTCTTTAATATTTCTGGATCGCTGTTTGTGGAAAAAGAAGCGGATCCCCGCATACGTTCCAGTGCCCAAGGCCTGTTTATGATCATGACCAATGGATTTGGTGCCATACTCGGTGGCATAGGTAGTGGTTGGGTCGTGGACCATTTCACCAGTGCAGAGGGTATTCGGGATTGGCAATCGATTTGGTTTACCTTTGCAGGGTATGCCCTGATATTGATGGTCATATTCCCATTCGTCTTTAAAAGTGACAAAAAGGATCGCAGCGTCAAAACAAACAATAAGGTCTGAGCGGGGTCAGAAGTGAAAGGAATTAATTATGGATTTTAACTGGTCAAAAGAATTATTATTAAATTGGGGAGTAGCAGAGGATCTTGTTATCTGGATCCATACGGGTATCCTGTTTTTCATTGCCTTCATCTTCCTTTATATTATCGACCTGATATTTAGGCTCGTAGTATTAAGAAGCATACTCCGGATGGCTAAACGGTCTTCCACCAAATTTGACGATTATTTGGTTGCCAACAAAACCTTTGTCTATATCTCCAGGCTCATATTATTGATCATTTTCAAAAATCTGCTGCCTAGCCTGCTCACTGATTTTTCGGATTCGGTACATTTCTGGACCACCGTGACAGATATCCTGTTGTTGTTCAGCTGGTACCTGATCTTTAAATCAATATTAAGGTCCATCAAAGATCATTTAAGCACAAAAGAAGGCTTCAAAGACAAACCATTGGGCAGTTATGTCCAAGTGGCCGATATCGTTCTGATCTTTGTCCTGGCTATCATCCTCTTTACCTTATTGACCGGGCAGAACCCCTGGACCTTCCTGACCGCCCTGGGTGCAGCTTCGGCTGTTGCCATGTTGGTTTTCAAAGACACCATATTGGGCTTTGTGGCCAGCATTCAGGTATCGGTCAATGATATGGTCCGGATCGGGGATTGGATAGAAATGCCAAAATACAATGCGGATGGGGATGTTATTGAGATCAATCTCAATACTGTCAAAGTCCAGAACTGGGATAAAACCATCACCACCGTACCCACCCATTATTTGGTGACCGATTCCTTCAAAAATTGGAGGGGAATGCATGAAAGCGGTGGAAGGAGGATCAAACGGGCTATTAAAATCAAAATTTCTTCTATCCGCTACCTCAACGGGCAGGAGATAGAAGAATTGAAAAAAATTCAGCTATTGGCCCCTTATATTGAAGAAAGAAAGCAAGAAATCGAACAGTTTAACCAGAAAACCGGAGCAGACCGCAGTATGCCGGTCAATGGGCGCAACCTGACCAATGTAGGCCTGTTCAGGGAGTATGTCAATCGCTATGTGCGCAACAATCCCAACATCCGGCAAGATATGACTTTGTTGGTACGTCAATTGGCCCCCGACCAGCATGGACTGCCCCTGGAGTTGTATATGTTTACTTCAAATACCAAATGGGCTTTTTATGAAAATGCCATGTCTGATATCTTCGATCACCTTTTTGCGGCCATCAAGTATTTCGGTCTGGAAGTGTTTGAGGCGCCGGCTTCGGACGATGTCAGAGGTTTGATTATCGGCAAGTCAAATCAGCAGCAGAACTAACATAGCAGCAGAACTAACATAGCAGGAGAGCTAACATAAGTTACCGCCCCCGCACATCACTAAGCACTCTACGGACCTCATCGATCACTGAGCGGGCTGCATCCTTCATTTTGGGGTTACCATCAAAGTCCGCATCAAAAGTGACCATTTTGCTTTTCTCCTCATAATTATATTGAAGGATAAAGCGGGGTACCTCCGCAGAATCAGTTGAGGCGAATCCGGTTCCGGTCATATCTTCCGGCAGGTTCCAGAATCCTAATTCGGCAGCCTTTCTGTGCAAGTACAGCAAATCATCATCCCGCATTCTCAACGTATCGCTAACCAGAGAGTCCCGCGAATTGAGATAGGTAAAAATGCCGGTTTCCGAATCAAACCTATTTGACAAATCCTCATCATCACCATAGGTAAGCACGATAGACTGGAAATCCGCATAACGGAAAGGGGCATTATTCAGCATAATGCTGTAATAATAATAGCAATACAGCACAAAGGGTATGATAATACAAATACCCAGAAATATCTTTTTGGAACGATCACTCATCTTTCTTTACTTTTCTAAAATCAAACATTGCTTTGGGGCTTCGGTGATCCAGCCTTTTATTCATATCGGGATTATCCCTTGTCCTGATCCTTGCGGAAGTTGACATATCCAGACCTGCACCACTTACGGCTGGGAAGGTACCATGCTGCACATGGTACAGCGCGTGGGCGGTCATTTCCTCCTGCGGATCACCAAAATCCTTATTCAATCCATCTCTTGCGTACTGATCCACTGGCATTCCGTTATAAAAATCACCGAAATTATTGGCATTGAGAGTTTGGAAGGAGACCGCATACAGATCCACCCCCATAATATCCCAGCCAAAGTAACCTACCGGCTTGCCATAGGTATTGCCATCCCCAATGAGTTTCACATCCATATACGGGGTCAGGTTATTGATCAACAATTCGCTGGCAGAGGCAGTTCCATTGGTCACCAGAAAATAGACGCGATCCGGATCCAGACTATTGGTTTTATTGAAATATTCGGGATAAAAAATAAAAAAGCCCCAGCCCTCACTCCACAGGGTATTATTGATCACATAGTCGTTCATCAACTGATTATTAGCGGATGCAGGTGCCAGGAGATTGGTGATATAATTGGCTGTAGCCACATCGCCTCCCCCATTATAGCGAAGGTCAACGATCAGCTTTTTGACGCCGGCCGCACTAA
>DATGNG010000019.1:0-7689 GCA_035306865.1 Sphingobacteriaceae bacterium | reverse complement strand
TATAGCCCATTGATTCAAACAGATGTAGCATTGGCCTATTATCATGATTGGTGTCGGCGCGCAAGCTGCTTATTCCCCACGATCGGGCCAAATCTTCAATTTTTGCCAGCATCTTCCGGGCGATTCCCTTTCCCAAACAATTCTCATGGACCCCTACCCTATGATAAACGACAAAGTCCCCATCACTCAGCCACTCACCCTCAATTTCAAAGTAAGCAGGCTCATCATTGATCATGACAGCACAATAACCTGCCACCAACCCATCAACCAACCACACATACCCAACCCCCATTTCTATATCTTTCCTTACCACATCCGGGTTGGGGTAGCCATCCTGCCATTGATTGCTTCCCTCGGTCTTGCGTCTTTGGATTCCCTGTGCCAAAATTTCCCAAATAACAGAAATATCGGCCATTGTTGCTTTTCTAAATAGGTTTTCCATATTTCAATTAGGTTTATACTCTTCCTTACTAATCCTATAAACAAAGTTGAGGCGGGTAGCCTCACCATAATATGCCAGCTCCAATTCACCTACCTTCCTGGCTCCCAAACGCACTATGGAATGCTGTGACCGCAAATTGCCGGCACCTATATGGAAATCGACAAATGAAACAAACTGAAACAAATAATCGAGCATGAGCTTCTTTACTTCAATATTGTAGCCCTTGCCCCAATAGTTTCTCGAAAAAAATGTATAACCAATCAGGATCGAGTTGGTTTTGGAATCAAAATCATAGATCCGTGTACTTCCAATAATTTCGCCCGTTACCTGATCCAGGATTTTAAAAGCACCCTTACTCTTTATGGCGCCTTCAAAAAAATTGCGGAATACCGATTCTTGCCAACGATCGGGATTGGGGTGCTGCGCCCAAATCAAAGGATCGGAGGCAATAGCATACAAAGCGTTAAAATCTTTTTCAAGCAATGGTTCCAGAGCTACCCGAGTGCTCTGAAGCCAGGGTTGAATATCAAAAATTGTACTCATATGATCATGATTATTGTGGGATATAAATGTCGTATTCTATCATGGAATGTGCACTAAAGTATCCCAATGCCCCATTGGAAATATTGGAAGGGGGGTTGGCCGGCGCAGATGCGGTGGGATTGGCCGAAGACACGCTCCTCCAATAGAGATAATTGGCCCGATCTATAGATTGTCGCTGCACCCGAATATAATCATTGGGCTGAAGCTTAAAATCAAAGTTAATCAATTCATGCGTCACATATTTACCATCGTTGAACTTATCATCAAAAACAGCAATAAATCTTGATCCTCCCGCATTGACATTGACTAAATACCGATAATAATTGGGTGTATTTGGGGGGTCCAAAAACTTAAAAGTGATAAACCTATTGTCTCCACCCATAAAAGTGCCAAAACTGATGCCTGCAGAGTCTATTGGCACCGGGGCGGGCATAGTCGAATGCGCCGTAAATTCCCTACCTTCAATTTCTACATGCATAGCATAACTCTCCCCTACCTGACCCCGAAAATTCCCGGACCGATAACGCCCTTCCCCTTCATCAAAAAACAAAATGGCACGGCCCTGCCCATCCATAACCCGCACAATTGCGCCCTCTACAGGATTGGAAGTCTGAAGAGCATGAAGGGGGACCGTACGGTGTATCGTGATCTCATGCCGCCTGTTTTGATTGTTGATTTCGCCCACAATCACATATTGGGGATTGGCCTCCTGTATGTCCATAGTGATCAGATCCTCACAACCTACCGTCATAAAAGCCAGTATTGCCAAGAACAATATCCTTATCCGCTGGCCCAACCCATTCAAAATCACCTGTGTCATAGTCAAAACTTAAAATTCCAGGTTATAGCCGGAATCGCACCAAACAATGCAATCCTATAAATATCGGTTTGTTGCGGCTGCAACTCATTTTGCCTGAAATCAATAATATAGGCATTCATATGATTATAGGCATTATAGACGCCAAAACTCCAGCTCGAAGAAAAATGCTTTCCTGAAGGCCGATCATAGGTGGCGGAAAGATCCAGCCTATGGTAATCCGGCATACGGTAACCATTACGTTCGGTGTAATAATAAAACGTCTCTCCCCGAACCTCATATTTTCCACTGGGCAGGGATACTGCATTGCCTGTGGCATATACAAAGGTACCCGATAGCGACCAGTTTTTACCTAACTCATAAATAAGGACTGCCGAAAGGTCGTGGGTTCTGTCCTGGCGGGCGTTGAACCAGGCACCACCATCGATTTGTTCAAAGCGTCTTTCGCTTTTGGAAATAGTATAAGATACCCAACCGTTCCATTTGCCACTATTCTTTTTCAGGTACCATTCCAAACCATATGCCCGGCCCTTTCCATAAACCAATTCAGACTCCAGGTGAGTATTTGCCTGTAGGTCAGCAGCATCACGGTAATCAATCTGATTTTTCATATCCTTATAATAGGCCTCGACGGAAGCTTCATATCTATTATTGCTGAAATTCCTATAATATCCTATCGAAAATTGATCTGCAATTTGTGGCCTGATATTGTTGCTGCTCAACACCCAGGCATCAGTAGGAAGACTCGAGGTAGTATTGGACAACTGATGGATCATTTGGGAAGTGCGGTGGTAGGCTGATTTTAGGCTGCTATTGGGATCTATTCGGAAATTCCCTGAAATGCGGGGTTCAACAGCCAGATAATATTTTACCAATTCACCACTTTTATAATACTTGGCCGGTGGCAGTAAATCATCCGCCAAGCCCCTGCCTTCCAAGCTACCATAATCATAAAAATTGCCTGGGCCAAACAGGAGAAAATTGGTTACCCTCAATCCATAGTTTAGAGAAAGAGATGGCGTGGGATTCCATTCATGCGCAAGATATGCTGACATTTCACTCCCCCGCCGTTTTTCTATAGGCATGCTGTTTATAGCTGTACTTTCATCCGCATCGATCTGGGTGGGTTGAATTTCATGAAATCGCAGATCTGCCCCGAAATTCAGAGAACTACCAGGTCCGGTGTAATGCACAAAATCCTGTTTGAGATTGATATTTCTGATCGAAGACGCAATAACAAAATCTACGTTATCATTAAGTACATCAACCTGGTAATCATAATCACTGTAAACAAAAGTAGTATTCGAAAACAAGCGATTGTGCAGAATATGATTCCAGCGAAGGGTGGCAGTTGCATTACCCCAACCAAATCTAAAAAGATCCGAATAGCCTAAAAGATCCTCTCCAAAATAGCCTGACAAAAACACGCTGTTGCGATCATTCAAATGATAATTGGCCTTGAGGTTGAGGTCATAAAAATAAAGCTTGCTTTGCTTGATATCCTGATTGCCGGAAAGCTTCAAAAATAAATCAGCATAGGTTCTGCGGCCACTTATCATGAAGGATGACTTTTCACGGACCAATGGTCCTTCCAGCTTGATTCGGGACGCAATAAGGCCAAGTCCCCCCTCTACCTGGAATTGCCTGTTATTTCCTTCAATCATTTTGATATCGAGAACGGAAGAGAGGCGCCCCCCATATTGAGCGGGCATCCCCCCTTTATAGAGCTCGACATCCTTGATTGCATCCGAATTGAAAGTAGAAAAAAAACCAAACAAATGGGATGCATTAAATACGGTAGCCCCGTCCAGAAGGATTAGATTTTGATCGCCCATTCCCCCTCTGACAAAAAACTGACTGCTGCCTTCTCCACCCGACATCACTCCTGGCAACAATTGAACTGTTTTGAGCAGATCCGATTCACCGAAAAGTACCGGAACACGTTTCAAATCCTTTACTTCCACCCGGGATAAGCCCATTAATGGTGAATGCAGTTGATTTCTTGTCCTATTGGTGGGTATCACGACCTCCTCCAATTGCCCAATGGGCTGCAGAGAAATAGAAAGAATCGTATCCTTTGTTACATTCAGCATAATATCCCGGGACTGAAACCCTACATAACTCACTTCCAATCTATATTCGCCATTGGGCAGAGAAATGGAATAATATCCATAAGCGTTGGAGGTCACGCTAAAGCTATGCTGGCCCCTAAAAGTCAAATTAGCCGAATTCAGGGACTCTCCGGAAGAACCATCGCGCACATATCCACTAACCACCACATCCCCGGCCACAACCGGTCCTGCCAGTAGAAGTGCAAGGACAAGCAGCAGGCAGGAATTGTACAATATTGCCTTGTTGGAGAAATGGTGCATATTTTTGAATAAAAATTATGTATTATTGAGGCTTCTAATATGACCAATATAAATGAAATGATTATGTTAAAAATGAAAAATCTTGCAGTTGCTGCTGCTTTTGCATGGACTTTAGGAGCATGCACTTCAAACGTAAACAACAATGAAAGTGATAATGTGTCTGACAACCAGGCCGAATGGGTGTCACTATTTGATGGTACCTCGACCGCTGGCTGGCACACTTATCTACGCGATACGGTTGCCTCCGGATGGACTGCTGTAGATGGCGAGTTGCAATTCAATCCTGACGTGCCGCAGGAAGGACGGGGCGACATTGTCACGGATGACGAATATGAAAATTTTGAACTCGAATTGGAATGGAAAATTTCTCCGGGAGGCAATAGCGGTATTTTTATTGGTGTAATGGAGGATGAGAAATACAGCCACACCTTCCGAACCGGAATAGAAATGCAGGTATTGGATAATATTGATGCGGCCGACAATAAGATTGAAAATCACCTGGCCGGCACACTGTATGATATGATGGGGAACCAGGAAGTTTCACAACCCAAAGCTGTAGGCGAATGGAATCTTGCCAGAATTGTCAAAAACAATGGCCGGATCACTTTTTGGCTGAATGAAATCCAGACAGCTGATGTAGAAATAGGCAGTGAAGCCTGGAACGAGATACTGAATGCAAGTAAATTCAAAGATTGGGAAGGGTTTGCCCAGTATTCAAAAGGGAAAATCGGTTTGCAGGACCATGGCGATGTAGTTGCTTATCGCAACATTCGCATCCGGGAGTTGTAAAAGGGTTTTTGTACCTTTGCAGAAAATTCAAACAAACCATGTCATTATCTGCACTTACAGCAATTTCTCCCATTGACGGCAGGTACCATTCTGCCACCAGGGAGTTGGGGGATTATTTTTCAGAATTTGCGTTGATCCGCTATAGGGTCTTTGTTGAAATCGAATATTTTATTGCGCTAACGGATTCAGGCATTCCTCAATTAAGTCATTTCGACGGCACACTCAATGAAAAACTCAGGGATATTTACCGTCACTTTTCTTTGGAGGATGCGACCTGGATCAAGGAGAAAGAAAAAGTCACCAATCATGATGTAAAGGCGGTAGAATATTTTGTCAAACATCAATTTGAAGCATTGGGGCTGCAGGATGCGCTGGAGTTTATTCATTTTGGGCTGACCTCTCAAGATATCAACAATACGGCAATCCCCTATACCTGGAAACTGGCTCTGGAAGAGAGTTTCCTCCCCAAACTGGAAGAGGTCATTCGGGTATTGGAACAAATGGCCGAGGAATGGAAGGATGTCTCCATGCTTGCCCGTACACACGGTCAACCGGCTTCTCCCACCAAGCTTGGAAAAGAGATTTATGTGTTTGTAGAAAGACTTAAGCTGCAGGTCGAGCATTTGAAACAGATTCCTTTTGCGGCTAAGTTTGGAGGGGCAACCGGCAATTTCAACGCACATCATGTAGCTTATCCGAATATAGACTGGGTTGAATTTGCCAATCGGTTTGTCCGTCAACAATTGGGTTTATCCCGCTCTCAGACAACCACTCAGATCGAACATTATGACTTTTTCGCTGCCCATTGTGATGCATTGAAAAGAATAAACACCATCCTGACCGATCTCAGCCGGGACTGTTGGACCTATATTTCCATGGATTACTTCAAGCAGAAAATCACGGCCGGCCAGATTGGCTCATCCGCAATGCCACACAAGGTCAATCCTATAGATTTTGAAAATGCAGAAGGAAACCTGGGGCTGGCAAATGCACTTTTTGAACATTTGGCGGCAAAACTCCCCATCTCCAGATTGCAAAGGGACCTGACCGACTCAACCGTGCTGAGAAATATTGGTATGCCTATGGCGCATAGCCTGATCGCACTCAAATCCATACTCCGGGGTTTAGGAAAGTTAATTCTTCACAATTCAGCTCTCGATGCTGATTTGGAGGAAAACTGGGCTGTTGTGGCCGAAGCTATCCAAACAATTTTACGAAGGGAAGGTTTTGCAAAACCTTATGAAACGCTCAAAGAACTTACACGCACCAATGAAGTGGTTACCAAAGAGACTATCTCCAAATTTGTAGATGGATTGAACATTACAGATTCTGTAAAAGCCGAACTAAAAATGATCAGTCCCCACAATTATACTGGAGTGTCCTTGTAACCTGACAAGTACTTGACCTGAAGCTGACAAAAATTACTTATTTTTGTGCAAACAAATTGAATAAATATGGCAACGATCAACGTATATACCGAATACACCCCAAATCCAGCAACTATGAAGTTTCTGGTCAACAAGTTACTGGTGAATGGCAGTCTGGATTATCCAGATGTTGAAAAGGCACAGGAGTCTCCTTTTGCCCGGGAATTGTTCAAATTTAACTTTGTGAATGGCGTGTTTTTCGCCAGCAATTTTGTAACCGTTACCAAAGTGGATGACGTGGAATGGGAAGATGTTGAAGCAATCCTGAAAGAATTTATCAAGGGAGCAGTGGAGTCCGAATTGAAAATTCAGGAAGTGGTGACCGATGAAAACACAAACTTTGAAGGCTCCGAAACGGAAATCAAGATCCAGCAAATTTTGCATGATTATGTGCGTCCGGCAGTCGAGCAGGATGGTGGTGCGATTAGTTATAGGTCCTACGATGCAGGTACGGTTACCGTAGAGTTGCGTGGATCCTGCAGCGGTTGCCCTTCCTCCATGATCACTTTGAAAGCTGGAATTGAGGGACTGCTCAAACGCATGGTACCCGAAGTAGAAGAGGTGGTTGCCGAGTCCCTATAACCGGACCTGATAACCAATGAAAAAGTTACTTGTTTTCCTGATCCTAATTGGGTTTCTTGCTGATGTTCATGCAAGACCTGTGAGGGTGTTGGCAAAACAAGGGGTGCTCGACCTCCGTGATACGGATCTTTCAAAAGGTGTCTTACTGGATGGGGAATGGGAATTTTATTGGAACCAGCTCCGCTCCACCTCCAACTTTGAAGGAGGGCAAATCGTCAATTTTCCAACGCTGTGGAACAAGATCAAAGTGGATGGCAAGAAACTGGACGGGATCGGTTACGGTACCTTTCGCTTAAAAATCTTGCTCCCTGATTATGGTGAACGCTTACGTCTTGATATGCCTGAAGTATATTCAGCATACAGATTATACCTCAATGACTCCCTGATTCTGCAAAACGGCACTGTTGCGGATAATCCTGCTGATTTTGTGCCCCAATGGCTCAACAAAGCCCATGCGATAAACGAAAACCTGGATACAGTCGAACTGGTGTTGGAAATTGCCAACTTTGTGCACAGCAAGGGGGGAATCAATGAATCCATAAAATTTGGGGTACAAAAGCAATTGAATTTGAATCGCCGGATTGTAGAAGCAGTGGATATGTTTCTTACCGGCTGCCTGTTTATGGGTGGATTATTCTTTCTTGGGCTTTACCTCCTGGGTAACCGGGACAAAGCCATTCTCCTTTTCTCCCTTTACAGCATTGTTTATAGTTACAG
>DATGNG010000018.1:0-5578 GCA_035306865.1 Sphingobacteriaceae bacterium | reverse complement strand
TTGATACTGATGGGAGCCTTCTTACTCATGCTTCCCAATAGTGTAAAAAATGGTATCCCATTGAATTTTATTGATGCTGCTTTTATGGCGACCAGTGCTGTCTGTATTACCGGATTGACCGTGGTGGACGTAGCCAGCACTTTTTCTCCATTTGGTCAGAGTATATTATTGGTTCTTATCCAATTGGGCGGCTTGGGAATCATGACTTTCACCGGGTTCTTCGGCTATTTTTTCTCGGGGGGTTTTTCGTACAAAAACCAACTAATGTATGGGGAAATTTTGGGACAGAACAAAGTTGGAGCTGTGGTAAACACCCTTTTGAAAATTATTTTTGTCACCTTGCTTGTGGAGGCATTGGGTGCCATATCCATTTTCTTTGCCGTGCCGAAAGCCCATTTTGACTCCTCTGGTGAACATCTGTTTTTCTCCGTTTTTCATGCTGTTTCTGCTTTTTGTAATGCAGGTTTTAGCATTGCTGAAAATGGCTTGGGAAATCCGGCTTACCGCTTCAATTACAATCTGCAACTGATTCTGGTGAGCCTGTTTATTCTGGGAGGGCTTGGATTTATCATTGTATTCAATTCATACACATATATCAAGCGTTTACTGATCAATTTTTACAACCGTATCCTGCATGGAAAAGCATTCATTCATAAAGCCTGGGTGATCAGTTTCAACGCCCGTCTGATGGCCTGGTCTTCCCTTATTTTGATTGTGTTTTCTACACTCGTTTTCTTTCTGTTTGAATATAATAATAGCCTGGCTGAGCATGAGGGCTTTTTCCATAAGCTGATTGCAGCACTCTTTATGGGAAATAGCACGCGCACCTCGGGATTTGCCATGATGGATATCAGTCATTTGTCTCTCCCTATAATCCTGGTCATCATGCTGCTAATGTGGATCGGAGCTTCTCCCGGATCTACAGGTGGAGGGATCAAAAACACAACCTTTTTCATCGCCTTACTCAATATCATAAGTCTGGCCAAAGGGCGCGATCAATTGGAAATATTCCATCGCAAGATCTCTCAGGACTCTGTCAATAAGGCCTTTGCCATTATCATGCTTTCGTTTGTGGCGATAGGGTTAAGCATAAGCCTGCTTTCTTTAACAGACGGAGAAAAGGGGTTGAGAGTCCTGGCCTTTGAATCTTTTTCGGCCTATGCTACTTGTGGTCTCAGCCTGGGAATCACTCCCCAATTGAGTGATACAGGAAAAATAATTATTGCGGCAACCATGTTTACAGGGAGGGTGGGCTTACTGACTTTGCTGGTGGCTATGATCAAAAACATAAGGAATAGGAGTTATTCGTACCCGGAAGAAAAAGTGTTGTTTTAACCCATAAAAAATTTAAACATGAAATATATCATACTTGGACTCGGAAATTTCGGAAGGTCACTGGCCATTCAACTAACTGAAAGTGGACATGAAGTCATCGGTGTGGACAACAGCATGGCGAAGGTCGAAACACTAAAGGAAAAAATCACGCACACAGTGTGTATGGATAGTACGGATGTGGATGCGGTAAGCGCCTTGCCACTACATGATGTGGATGCAGTAATTGTCGCTATTGGAGAAGACGAAGGAGCCTCCCTGTTGACCACTGCGCTACTCAAGCAATTGAAAGTGAAGCGGATCATCGGTCGTATTGTCTCCGATCTCCAACGGACGGTATTGGAGGCTATGGAAATTGCGGAGTACATTATGCCGGAAGAGGATGCCGCCGAACGCTTGGCGCTCAGACTGGATAATAAAGAAATACTGGACTCATTCAAGATTTCGGAAAAGTATAGCATCATCGAGACAAAGGTGCCAAATAAATACATTGGCAAGACTCTTAGGGAAGCTGACCTGACCAATAAATATCAAGTCATCGTACTATCCACCATCAAAAGTCGAAACATCGGGATTGGCGGGAAAACGATAGTGGAAAAAGAAGCAACCGGTATTGCCAATTCAGACACCCTATTGGAAGCCGGAGATATTCTGGTACTCTTTGGAGAGATTCGGAATATCAACGAATTGATTCGTCTTTAAATCAAGGATGTAATCAATCCCGGATAAACCCCTATCAACAGGGTCAATATAGCTGCCAACACAAACACCACCTGATAATTGACCGGATAGGCCACCACTTCTCTTTCTGTGGGTTTGAAATACATAGCCACGATCACCCGGAAATAATAATAAATGGCTATGGCTGCATTGATAACGGCCAACACTACCAATAATACCTGATAATCCGCCAATACCCCGGCAAACAAAATAAACTTACCAACAAATCCAGCTGTCAGGGGAATACCTGCCAGGGATAGCATAGAAATAGTAATGGTCAGTGCCAATCGGGGATTTTTCTTGGCCAAACCATTGAAAGACTCATAATCATCACTGCCTGTAGTACGCTTGACAAGAATCAGGGAGCCAAAAGCAATCACCGTTGCCAATGAATAGGCTGTGGCATACAGCAGAATGGATCCGGATGAAGCGGAGCCAATTGCCACAATTCCAAACAACAAGTACCCGGCGTGGGAGATACTGGAGTAAGCGAGCATACGTTTGAAACTATGTTGTACCAGCGCCGTGATATTCCCCACAAATAGAGTGATAATAGTGATGATCAGCATTACCGGTACCCAGAAATCCTGGAGCGGTTCGAAGCTATACAAAAAGAGCCGCAGAAAACCGGCAAAAGCCGCTGCCTTGACTACCGTACTCATAAATATGGTAATCAGAATTGGCGCACCATCATATACATCGGGTGTCCAGAAGTGGAATGGCGCAGCCCCCACCTTGAAAGCCATTCCTACAATCAGAAGGAGAACCCCCACATAGAATATGGCAGGAATACCGGTAGGATTGTCCACCACAAATTGTCGGATCTCAGCCAGGTCAAATGAACCGCTGGCACCATACAACAGGGTAATACCAAACAGCAGGAAACCTGTTGAGAAAGCACCCATCAAAAAGTACTTCAATGCCGCTTCGTTTGATCCAAAATCCTTTTTACGGATCCCGGCCAAAATATATAATGCCACGGACATAATCTCAATCCCCATAAACAGCATCACCATATTGTGGAAAGAGGTGACCAATACCGCTCCCGTCAGGGAGAAGATAATCAGCGCAAAATATTCAGCGACATTTGTACTGATGCGGTCGAAGTAATCTTTTGAGAGCATTAAAACCAGCACCGTAATCAAAATACAAAGCACCGAAAATACTATCGCAAACCGATCAAAGAGGATCATTCCACTATAAAGTGGTACCGCGACTTTGTTCCAATCCAACAACAACAGGACTCCGGAACCCAGCAATCCAGCCAGAGAAACCGGCAGCAGGGATTTATCTGCCTTGAACAGCCCCAGGTACAAGACTAATATTGCCAGTATTGATAATGTAATGATCGCACCCATGTTCTTTTATAACTTCTTTTTATTCTCTATCAAATTTCAATTCTGTATCAAACTTCAACCAGGCTATCTGTTTTCAATCATTTATCGTGTAAGACTGCCAATCTGCTGAACCAGGTCAGTAACCGCAGCTTCCGAAATATTAAGTAATGGTTGAGGATAAACCCCAATAATGATGATCAGGCCTGACACAACGCCCAGCACCACTGTTTCATGCCATTCCAAAGCTTTGAAAGTAGCCGTATTGTCATTGAGTGGTCCAAGCATGATTTGCTGATAGGCCCGCAGCAGATAAACAGCCCCCAGGATAATTGTCAATCCTCCAAAAGCCGCATACCATATACTGTATTGATAAATTCCGATCAACATCAGAAACTCACCCACAAATCCATTGGTCATTGGTAGTCCGACAGCTCCCATTACAATAATAAGGAAATAAATCGCAAGGGCCGGAGCAACTTTGGCAATTCCACCCATTTTCCCCATATCCCTGGTGTCTAAGCGGCGGCTAATAATATCCACCAGCATAAATAGACCGATCACCGAGATACCGTGATTGATCATTTGAATCATTGCGCCCTGCAAACTTTGCACATTCCACACAAATACCGCTGCAGCAATCAGCCCCACGTGCGCAATGGAAGAATAGGCAATCAATCTTTTGAAATCTTTTTGCCTGAAGGCAATCAGTGAGGCATAAACCACCCCAATAATTCCAAGCAATACAGCTAACCATCCATAGGCAGCAAAGCCTTCGGGAACCACCGGAATTAACCAGCGGATCAGCCCATAAATTCCCATTTTCAACATGATACCAGCCAAAAGCATAGTACCTGCAGTGGGGGCGGTGGTATAAGTGTCGGGCTGCCAGGTATGGAATGGGAACAAAGGCATTTTTATCGCAAAAGCAATAAAGAAAGCCCAGAAAATCCAGCGTTGGGTAGCGTTATCCAGATTCAGGTTATAAAAGGAAGCCAGCGCAAAATCACCCGAAGGGGTCTGCACGTACAGATAGATAATCGCTACCAGCATCAGCAAGCTTCCAAAGAAAGTATAGATAAAGAATTTGATATTGACCCTAATCCTATCTTCTCCTCCCCAAAGGGCGCAGATAAAGTAAATAGGAATCAGGGCGACTTCCCAGCCCACATAAAAGGTGAAGGCGTCCAATGCGGTAAAGACCAGCAATAAACCAGTCTGCATGGCCAGCACCAGTGCATAGAACGCTCCTTTATGTTCTGTAGAAAAAGAAGAGAGCACAATCAACGGTACCAACAGATTGGTCAATAATACCAGGGGCAGGCTTATCCCATCCATACCAATATGGAAATCAATGCCTAAGGCGGGTATCCATGCAAATTGCTGTTCAAACTGCATTCCCGCACCAGGGTCGAACTGGCTCCAAAAAGGGATGGTCAATCCAAAGGCAATTACCGAAAAGAGTAATGCAAGCCGCTTAGCCAGGCCCGATTGCTTTACAAACGCCAGCACGAATGCCCCGACCAGGGGAAACAATAAAAGTATCAACAAATTGTCCATGTATCCTGATTTCTCTTTATTCTATTCTAATCAATTTTAATCTATTTTGATCAATCAAAATTTCATTACACCATAGATCAACAGCGCCACGATGCCCGCTACCATCATAAAGAGGTAGAACCCCACATTACCGCTCTGTAATAACCGCAGGTATTTGCCCGATTCGGCTGTAAGCCTGCCCACTCCATTGACCAGACCATCGATCAGCCATCTATCCACAATTCTATGGAAAAAGACAGATAGGTTATCAAGAGGTTTTACAACCATTGCATCATAAATTTCATCCACATAAAATTTATTGTAGGACAGCTTGGTCAGCAAGCCCATCTTCGCACCCTCTGGCTGGGGCACCTCGTGATTGGTCACATATTTCCTATAAGCAAAGAATGCCATAGCCAATGCTGCAATTGCAGAAGCGGCCATCAACACATATTCGGTACTATGATCGAGGTGGAAAGCCCCCGTATGGGAAACCGAATCTGCAAATACCGGAGCAAGGAATTCACCCAAACCATAGTTGCCTCCAAGCGCAGAAGGTACGTTGAGGAATCCTCCCACCGCTGATAAAACAGCCAGAATGATCAATGGCAGGGTCATGCTGAGCGGTGATTCATGCAGATGATTTGCCTGTT
>DATGNG010000017.1:0-5040 GCA_035306865.1 Sphingobacteriaceae bacterium | reverse complement strand
CATTATGAAGATAAAACTATCTATACAGGATTTATCCACGATCTTTCCAAGGAAAGGGAGGCAGAAGACAAACTTTTGCATTATACCGAAGAGTTGGAAAGGAAGGTCGAAGAACGTACAAAGGATCTGATTACTATCGTTGGTGAGTTGGAAAAAGCAAAAGCCGAAGTAAGTGTATCTTTGGAGAAGGAGAAGGAGCTCAATCAATTGAAATCCAGATTTGTATCAATGGCCTCTCATGAGTTTCGTACCCCACTTAGCTCCGTTCAGCTTTCGGCCTCACTCATCGAAAAGTATGTGACCAGACCAGATGTGGAAAGCGTCATGAAGCATACAACCAGGATTAAGAACTCAGTGCAGTTATTGACCAGTATTCTCAATGATTTTCTTTCCCTGGAGCGGTTGGAAGCAGGAAGTATTACCGTTAATCAGCAATTGATTAATTTGGTTCAGTTGAGTGAGGAAATAACTGAAGAAATGCAATTGATCTGCAAGAAAAATCAACATATCGTTTATCAGCATACTGGTGCGACGGGAGCGTTTGTAATTGATGCAAACCTATTGAAGAATAGTATTATAAATTTGATATCTAATGCTATAAAATATTCCGGGGAAGATACTTTTATCGAATTTTATACCGAAATTAGTGACGATCAATGCACGATAATTATCAAAGATAATGGGATCGGTATTCCGGAAGAAGATCAAAAAAACCTATTTGAACCCTTTTTTAGGGCGCATAATACCGGAAATATTCCAGGTACGGGCTTGGGCTTAAACATTGTGCAGCGATATGTCAAGTTAATGGGTGGAAGTGTCAGTTTTCAAAGTGCCCAGCATCAGGGAACTACAATTACGCTCTATTTTGACCGAAGAAATCAAGAGGGAAGCATAGATTTTAATATTCACAATTAATTTGAATGAAGACACAGCAAACTACTGTATTGATCATAGAAGACAATGATGATATTCGGGAAGGAACTGCAGAAATTCTGGAATTGACCGGATACAAGGTTCTAACGGCCCCGGAAGGTAGAACAGGTGTGGATCTGGCTTTAAAACATGCCCCGGATTTGATTCTGTGCGATATTATGATGCCCGAACTGGATGGATACGGAGTACTCTATATGTTGGGAAAGCATGAG
Organism: Sphingobacteriaceae bacterium; assembly: GCA_035306865.1. GTDB lineage: Bacteria > Bacteroidota > Bacteroidia > Sphingobacteriales > Sphingobacteriaceae > DASRQK01. The sequence continues at coordinate 3,895 of DATGNG010000017.1, read as the reverse complement.
GAAACGGCTAATATTCCATTCATATTTCTAACGGCAAAAGCCGAAAGGGCAGATTTGCGTAAGGCAATGGAAATGGGGGCAGATGATTATCTCACCAAACCTTTTGACGATATGGAATTGCTAAATGCCATTGAATCCCGCCTCAAAAAGCATAAGCAATTGATTGGAGATCGTTTCAAGCCTTCTCGACCCATAGGGGATGAGGAACAGGAAGCCTTATTGGGATCCCTCGTTGAAAATGCGAGGGTGAAATCCTATAGAAAAAAACAATTCATTTACCAGGAGAGTGACTCTCCACTATACTTGTATTACATCAAGAAAGGCAAAATTCGCAGTTTTTTATATTATCTCGACGGGAGGGAGTTGTCCACCGGCATTTATACTGAACAGAGCTTTTTTGGGTATGAATCCGTTTTATTGCAAGAGAATTATTCGGATAATACCGAAACCCTTGAAGATTCGGAAGTGGCCTTGATCAGTAAGGATGATTTTTTCGAATTACTTTATAGGCAACCGGCCATTGCGGGGCAATTCATCAAATTGCTTTCAGGAAATGTCAGGGAAAAGGAGGAGCAGTTGCTTGGATTCGCCTATGATTCGGTTCGGAAACGGGTAGCAAACGCATTGGTCCAGGTAGGTGAAAAGACTTTGGGAGAACAGAATATTGATGAATGCCTGATTCGAATTTCAAGGGATGACCTGGCAGCTTTAGCCGGGACCGCCAATGAGACCATCTCCCGCATGCTCAGTGACTTCAAGGATGAAAAATTAATCACAAAAGAGGGCAATGCGATCCGGATTTTGTCAATGTTCAAACTTCGACATATTAAGCAATAGCTTCTAAATTATTAGCAAAAATCCAATCCTATTAAATTGAGTATATGGGGATAGACAAACTATATAATCCAGTACTGCTGGAAGGCTTCCAAAAAATCCTTGATGGAAATAAAGAGTGGATTCGCCAAGTGGCCGAGGATGAGACCGGAAAGTTAAAGCAACTTGCTAAGGGTCAGCATCCCGAAATCCTATGGATCGGTTGTTCGGATAGCCGGGTTCCGGCAAATATGATAACCAATACCCTGCCTGGCGAAGTATTTGTGCACCGAAATATAGCAAATATTTGCGTACACTCTGATATGAATATGTTGAGTGTATTGGACTATGCGGTAAATGTGTTGAAGGTAAAACATGTGATCGTCGCTGGGCATTATGGTTGCGGTGGGGTAGATGCAGCTTTGAGCAGAAGGCAATTTGGAATAATTGACAACTGGCTTTGCCATATAAAGGATGTTTACCGCAGGCATCAGGATGAAATTGATAGTATTAAAGGAAAAGAAGAGCGAACCAATCGTTTGGTAGAATTGAATGTGGAAGAACAGGTCTTTAATCTGTGTACTACCAGTATCGTCCAAAATGCCTGGAGGGAAAGGGATGATTTGGCGGTACATGGTTTGGTGATCGAAACCGGGACAGGAGAATTGATAGACCTTGGGATTACTTTTACTGGCCCTAAGGACCTGGGCAAGGTGTTTTCTTTTAGGAAATAATTCCAATTAATTTTTCACAACTATTGTTTTCCCTAACTACCAAATCCGGGAAATGAATTCATTTCCCGGATTTGGTGTTCTGCAATAATTAGGTATTACGTTAAACAATTTTAACCTAAAAACGGATATCTGTAATCTTTTGGTGGATCAAACGTTTCTTTGATTGTCCTCGGTGAAACCCAACGAAGCAGATTGATCATAGATCCTGCTTTATCATTTGTTCCAGAACCACGGGCACCTCCAAACGGTTGCTGGCCAACCACCGCCCCGGTACATTTATCATTAATATAAAAGTTTCCGGCTGCATTCCGCAGGGCTTTTGATGCCTGATCAATCGCGTAACGATCCTGGGCGATAACTGCCCCGGTCAAAGCATAAATACTGGTCTGGTCCACCAGTTCCAATGTTTGCTCCCAATCTTTGTCTTCATATACATAAATAGTCAGTACAGGGCCAAACAATTCCTCACACATAGTCACATAATCCGCCTTCTTTGCTGCCAAAATAGTCGGTTCAATGAAATAACCCACACTCTTGTCATAAGAGCCTCCGGCGATAATTTCTACATCTTCTGATTCCTTTGCGCGGTCAATATAGCCTGCCAATTTATCGAATGATTTCTCATCAATGACAGCATTAACAAAATTGCCGAAATCCTCTGTTCCACCCATTTTGAAAGAGGCCAGATCCGCTACCATACGATCTTTGATCTTCGCCCAAAGTGATTTTGGAATATAGGCGCGAGATGCTGCGGAACATTTTTGGCCCTGATATTCAAAGGCGCCCCTGGTCAATGCCGTGGCTGATACATCCACATCAGCAGAAGGGTGAATCAAAATAAAATCCTTTCCACCTGTTTCACCTACGATTCTTGGGTATGTTTTATAGCGATGGATGTTTTCTCCTATAGTTTTCCAAATATCCTGAAAAACTCCGGTCGATCCGGTAAAGTGAATGCCCGCAAAATCAGGATGTTTGAAAATCACATCACCGGCTTCTGGTCCGGATACATACACCAGGTTGATTACTCCGTCAGGAAGTCCGGCTTCCCTGAATATTTGCATCAGGACATTAGCTGAATAGATCTGGGTATTGGATGGTTTCCACACAACCACATTTCCCATCATAGCTACCGAAGTCGGCAAGTTTCCTGCAATCGCTGTGAAGTTAAAAGGGGTCAAAGCAAACACAAAACCTTCCAGAGGGCGCTGCTCCACCCGGTTCCAGACTCCGCGAGGTGAAACAGGAGGCTGCTGGCTGTAGATTTCAGTCATGTACTGTACATTGAATCGCAGAAAATCCACAATTTCACAGGCCGCATCAATCTCAGCCTGGAAAGCATTCTTGGATTGCCCCAGCATAGTAGCTGCATTCAGTTTATATCGCCAGGGTCCGGCAATCAGATCGGCTGCTTTCAAAAATATTGAGGCCCTCTGTTCCCATGAAAGCTCCTCCCATTCAGCTTTGGCTGAAAGTGCTGCATCTATGGCTGTGCTTACATGTTCCTTGCTTCCCTGATTATAATAACCCAGGATATGTTTATGATCGTGTGGGGGGCGCATGGCAACCTTCTTTTCCGTGCGGACTTCCTCTCCACCTATGTACATTGGCACATCAATTTCTTCGTTTCGTGCTGCTTTAATCGCATCTTGCAAGAGTTGTCTTTCCGGACTACCGGGGGCATATCCAAACACTGGTTCATTGACCGGATTGGGTACGTTAAAAAAACCTTTTGACATTATATTTCGAATTTTTATGGTAAATATACTATAAGCAAAGTTAATATTAATATGTGCCATAACCAAAAATTCCTTAGTTTTGTTGGTGCGGTTTTTGCGATCCCAGGGTAGGTTCTGTAATTGTTGGTTTTTGAAGTTGATCCAAACATAATGTGCATTTCTCAAGTTGTTTTTAGGGTTTTTCAAATAAGAATCATTCCAATTCTATTTGGAATTTTAATGTTTGTGTTTTTCTCCGCAGAAGTGCATGCCCAGCGTAGGGTGCTGAGCGATCAACTTCCTGCCAACAGATGGTCGTTGGATGTAAAGTATGGGGTCGGATTCCCATTTGAGAGTCAAAAAGGAAAAAGTACTTTAAGTGGTTCAATTGGGGTGCGGTATATGATGTCCAAGACTTTCGGCATACGTGGCAATTATCATCACCATTATTTTTCTAAATCTGATAAGTATTCTACCTTACGAACCCATACAATAGGCATGGATGGAGTCTATAGTTTTTCGAGTTTCCGGCCAGAAGGCCGTATTTTCAGGCCCAGAAAATTGAATATATTGGGATTTATTGGCGGGGGATATACCTTTGGAACACATAATAACAGTAAAAGTACGGAT
>DATGNG010000016.1:0-7836 GCA_035306865.1 Sphingobacteriaceae bacterium | reverse complement strand
TGCCCCCAGCTCCTGCAAGCCTTTCAACACTTCTACATAGACAGGAAACAGCTTATCGATCAGATCCAGTTTGTCAAACCCGGCTTCCTTTTCTTTCCCCAGCAGCAGATAGGAAACCGGACCGATGAGTACCGGTTTGGTTTGGATACCCAGTGCTTTTGCCTCGGCAAATTCATTGAAGATCTTTTTTGAGTACAGACCGAATTGCTGGTTTTTGTAGAATTCCGGCACGATATAATGATAATTGGTGTCAAACCATTTGGTCATCTCCATCGCAATGATGTCAAATCCGTCTTTCTGATAACCACGGGCGGTGGCAAAATACAGATCCAGTTCGCTTATGTCTTCCTTTTCTGCAAGCGGGCGGTATCTTTCCGGAATCGCCCCCAGGGTGAAGCTCAGGTCGAGCACCTGATCGTAAAATGAAAAATCATTGCTGGGAATCAGGTCTATCCCGGCCTCCTGCTGGAGCTTCCAGTTGTCTTTTCTGATCTTGCCGGCCGTCTCCAAAAGCTCGGACTGAGTGATTTTGCCCGCCCAATACTGCTCGTTTGCTTTTTTTAATTCTCTGTTGTTTCCGATGCGGGGATAACCCAGGATGTTTGTTTGCATTGTTCTTATTTTAATTGATATGTGATGAATAAATATATTTTATGTTTTCAAAGTGTGTTTTCCACTATTTTTTTGATATTATCCGGTTTGCCCATTGAATAATAATGCAGCACCGGCACTCCGGCTTGGATCAGTTCGCGCGATTGCTGGGTGGACCATTCGATCCCGATTTCCCTTACTGCGGCATCGTCCTTTGCCTTCCACACCTCTGCCACCAGTGCGTCCGGCAGGTCCACCTTGAATCGATGGGCCAGCAGGCTGAGCTGGTTGCGGTTTACCAACGGTTTCAGGCCGGGTAGTATGGGTACCGTAATTCCGGCTTCCCGGCATTTATTGACAAAATGAAAGTATTTTTGATTGTCAAAAAACATCTGGGTAATAATGTATTCAGCCCCTGCTTCCACTTTTTCTTTCAGATAATGCAGATCGCTGTCAAAATTTGGTGCTTCCTGATGCTTTTCCGGGTAACCGGCCACACCTATGCAGAAATTGGTCCTGGAGGTATTTTTCAGTTCCGGGTCCAGATAAACCCCTTCGTTCAGATCCCGGATCTGTCTGACCAGGTCCACCGCATAATGATTGCCCTGGGGCTCCGGCCTGAAGTATGTTTCGTTTTTGACCGCGTCACCCCGCAGGGCCACCACATTGTCAATGTCCAGAAAGTCGAGATCGATCAGAAAATTCTCAGTTTCTTCCCGGCTAAATCCCCCACACAGTATATGCGGAACGGCATCGATCTTGAACCGGTTCTGGATAGCGGCACAGATACCCACCGTCCCCGGCCGTTTGCGGATGGTCTTTTTTTCCCAGAGACCATTGCCCACCTCCCTGTAATTGTACTCTTCCCGATGGTAGGTCACATCGATAAACGGAGGGTTGAAATCAAGCAGGGGTTCCACCGCATCATAAATGCTCTGGATGTTCTGGCCCTTCAGGGGAGGAATGATCTCAAATGAGATCAGGGTTTTACCTGCTGCTTTTTCAATATGTTCTATCACTTTCATCTATGCGTGTCTATTATTCTCCAACGATTATGCCTGTCTATTATAATTTTCCGTCACTTGTTTCCGTCACTTGTTTCAATGCCTGGTCCAGATCAGTGATCAGGTCTTTCACATTTTCCAGTCCTACCGACAAACGGATCAGATCGTCATAAATGCCGATGGCCTGGCGTTCTGCCACGGACAATCTACCGTGGGTGGTGGTGGCAGGATGAGTGACTATGCTTCGGGTATCACCCAGATTGGCCGAACGGCTGCATAGTTTGACCGAGTCAATAAAACGATTGGCACCGTTCAGACCGCCGCTGACACGAAATGCAATGATATTTCCTCCCTGTCTGAGATGTCTTTTGGCCAGATGGTGCTGGGGATGACTCGGTAGATAAGGGTATTTGATAGTCTCCACTGCCAGATGGTTTTCGAGAAATTGAGCAACTGCAAGTGCATTTTCACAATGTCTATCCACCCGCACATGCAAGGTTTCGAGACTTTTGGACAGAATCCAGGCACTAAATGGGGCGAGAGAAGCACCGATTGTCCTGGAGAACAGGTAAATCCGGTGAATCAGTTCTTTCTTCCCAAGTGCGACCCCGGCACAGACTCTTCCCTGTCCATCAATCAGTTTGGTGGCGGAGTGAAGGACCAGATCAGCGCCCCAGGTAACCGGAGTCTGCAAATAGGGTGTGGCAAAACTATTATCGACAATAAATAGCAGCCCATGTTTTTTGGCAATCCGGTTGATCAGTTCCAGATCCACCAGATCGACCCCCGGATTGGTCGGACTTTCCAGAAAGATCACTTTTGTATTTGGCAGTACCAGCTGTTCGATTTCCTCTTCTGTTGCGTAGAAATCAAAATAGCTGGTATGAATGTCTCGATCGGGGAAAATATTGTTAAAAATGCTCAACGTCGATCCAAATATGCAGGAACAGGACAGAATATGGTCCCCAGCTTTGAGTAGGGCCGCAAAACTGCAATAAATAGCTGCCATTCCGGTTGAAAAACTGTATCCCGCCTCGGCCTGCTCCAGCAAACAAAGTTTATCAATCAGCTCCTGTGAGTTGGGATTGTTGAAACGGGAATAGGAATATTGTTCGGTTTCTTCTGCAAATACTGCCCGCATGCTTTCTGCATCTTCAAAGGTAAAACTGGAGGTCAGGTAAATAGGGGAGGAATGTTCGTTGAATGGGGATTTTTCGAGTTGCGTCCGGATCGCCTGGGTCTCAAAACACTGTTCTTTTGTGCTCATTGGTGTGTATTTTTATTTTTTTTAAAAATGTTTAACAACAACTTTCCCTTAGTTGCACGGGGGCGTTGGGGAATGGTGCCGTTGCTGCATCCGGGGCCTGTTCCAGAGGTTGTTCCCGATCCGGCGCCACTGATTGTCCGTATTCCAGAGCCTGTTCCAGATCCCGGATCAGGTCCTGTACATCTTCCAACCCAACCGAAAGGCGTATCAGGCTGTCAGAAATACCCGATTGCTGCCGCTGGCATTCCGGAAGCGTTTTGTGGGACATTTCGCAAGGCAGGCTGACCAGGCTTTTGATGCCGCCCAGACTTTCGGCCAGCTTGAACTGTTTCAAATGCCTGATAATGGCGAGGGCATTTTCCGACCGATCTTCGTGCAGATCAAAACTAATAATGGCTCCGGCGTACTTTTGTTGTTGCCCGGCCAGCCCATAGCCAGGGTGGGAGGGGAGCCCGGGATAATAGACCCGCCTGACCAGCTCATGTCCTTCCAGAAATTCAGCAATTTTTTGTGCGTGATCGCAATGCGCCTGATACCGGTATTGCAGCGTTTCAATGCCCCTTACAGTGAGGAAACTATCAAAAGGCCCCAGTACCGCTCCGCAGGCATTCTGGTAAAACCTGATTTCCTGTGCCAGTTCTTCGGTTTTTGCCACGACAAGTCCGGCGATCACATCACTGTGGCCTGCGAGGTATTTTGTGACCGAATGAACCACCAGATCGGCCCCCAGATCCAAAGGACGCTGGGACACGGGAGTCGCAAAGGTATTGTCCACGCAGAGTAGGATGTTGTGCTCTTTGGCTATCTGTGAAAGTGCCCGTAGGTCGGTAATCTTCAATGTTGGATTGGTCGGTGTCTCGATCCAGAATAACTTGGTTCTGGAGGTGATGGCTTTTTCCACCTGGGTCAGATCGGAAGTATCCACATAATGGGTTTTGATCCCGAATTTGCTGTAAACTTTTTCAAATAGACGGTAAGCCCCACCGTAAATATCTGCAACCGCAATGATTTCATCGCCGGAAGACAACAACTTGACGACCGCATCGATTGCTGCCATGCCACTGGAAAAGGCAAATCCACCAGCTCCATTTTCCAGTTTTGCACATAGATTTTCCAACACCTCGCGGGTTGGATTGTTTGTGCGGGAATAATCATACCCCTTATTGACACCGGGCGCTTCCTGTACGAAGGTCGAGGTCTGGTAGATGGGTACCGCAATCGCTCCGGTCAGCGGATCGATCGGTATATGGTTTAAAAGATCTGTTTGGAAACTCATGGTATGTGTGTTTAATTTATCTTGAAATAAAAAAAGTCCTTCCGGTGCTGGCCGAAAGGACTTGAAGTGTGTTCTGTTTGCTGTCGAACTAACTCATTGTCTCTCGGGTATGGCACCACTGCATCATCATGGACATCATATCCATCATCATGATATCCATCATCATGTGCATCATTCCGAAAGTTTTGTGGGTTACTAACATCTCAATTTTCTAATTCCTTTTGTTTAATGTATTTAATAGTCAAAAAAAAAGCCCTTGCGTTCTGCAAAGGCTTCTCTTTTCTCTAAATGCTTTATTTAGTCAATAGACAGGCCCTTGCGATGCTTTCGCATCATCATATTCATCATGGCCTGCATTATTGTGCTGTTCATTTTTTAATACTTGTTCGTTTGTATCTGTAACTGTCCGTTTGTATTCGACCGTACAAGTGTCAGGATTTGTTTTGATAAATGCAAAAAAAAATATTTTTTCTTTTTATCCCCTCTACGGACTGACAATTGTGAAGTCGGCTTTGGAAAATACAGCTGGATCGATTTCCTTGCCTTCTTCCTGCTGAATGGTCGTGATCAATAGCAATTGTTCGTTCCGCAACCCCTTGATATAGGGTACGATACCTTCCCCGTTAGTGGAATGATAGGCTCCGTGTACATGCAGCAGGATGTCATTTTTTTTCACATTCTTGTTGATGTTTTGCCCCATTGTTGCGTCTTTCAACGCCTGCGAAGCAATAAAATTCTCGGCGCTGTGGTCAGGCAGCATAGAGGCCATGGCCTGATAGCTTTCCAGTTCCCAGTCTATTTTCAGCGGTAATTTTACGAAATGGCTTTTTGCTTTTTTTGACATGCTGTTGAGTACTTGCACTCCCTGATGATAAACCGAATTGGCATAACGGCGGGGCACATTGCTTGCGATCAGGCGCAGCTTGTTTTCTTTCGCATATTCTACCAGTGGCTTATAATCTTTGGCGTAATTTCCCCACACCCTGGCCTCAGTTTCAAAGCTCCGCTGATTGATTAGTCCCGAAAGATATTCATCCACGATGGGCTGCACATCCGCCTCAAACATTTCCATTCCCAGAATCAGACGGGAACCATGCTGCTGATGCAGGTATTGCAGTAGCAGAAGTTCGGACTGGTGGGCCAGTGGATTGCCGTGCAGTTCCCCAAACATAATATACTTTTTTCCACCCGTTGCAGCCAGCATTTCATCAAATCCCACTTGTTGGCCGTTCCGGTCATACACCACAATAGAATCCATGCTCGTTTGGGCCAGTAGGCCCAAACTCAATAAAATGGAGCAAATCAATAGAGACATTCTTTTCATGCCTTGTAAAAGTAGTAAAAAGTGTTGAAAAGTTGAATACTTCTATTATATTCTTCTATTATATTCTTCTATTATATTATCATGTTATACGACTGGCTTGTAACTAATGTGAATGAAGAAGGTATTACTTCTCCCGTAGTGTTTTCAGCAAAACACTACTTCCGTAGATTTCCAGAAATCTTTCGACCATGATTGACTCCAACCCGCCTTATCTCTGGTGCACGACCCCATCCGAAAACGAGCGGATCAGGTTCCGCCAATCCTCCCTTTCGGGCACATCCGGTTTGCGTTTGCCAAAGAACTGCACGATCAATTCACCTTTGGCATCATAGGCTTCAATGCTGTGAACCAATCCGAGGTTGGTAGGTTTTTTGACAATCCAGGCACTTTCCAAATTTGCATCCCGCAGATGCATGCTGAATTCTTCATCCAGTATATTGATCCAGGGACCCGTACGGAGGATGCGCTGTGCTTTGCCGGTATGAATCTGGATCAGGCTTTTGTTTCCTATAAACACCATAAAATCTATTCCGCTTTCCGAGACTTTATTCAGGAGGTTTTCTATATCGGAAACAGAAATCTGTTGCGTGTATCCTGCCGGGGCGATGCGCATGGCTTGTCGCCGGGTAAGCCCGTGCGTACGGATAATCCCAAAAAAATCATGGGTGTCCTGCAGGTTGATCCAGGCCTCCTGAACGGCTTGTATGTCAATCTCATGATCCGGTTTCTCTACGGGAGATGCAGGCAAGGTACTTTCAATCGGTAAGGACTGTTGTTTTTCTGTTTTGAAACGTGTTATCAATGCCTGATACGCCTCTTTGTTGCTTTTTTCCGTCAGGTATATTTTGTGGATGGCCTGTCCCCATTTATCAAAAAACTGCAGGCTCTGCCGGTCGCCCTCATGGACGGCAAAAGCAAAGGCCCAGTAAAACAAAAATATACGGAGATCAATATCCTCATTGGCCACAAACCCGACCTTTCCCTGAAATGAAGTCTCGGTATATATCCCCTTGCGTTCATGCACCGCATCGTCATTACGGGTTAGGGCCATAACCTCACCCAATGTGGAAACTTCGTTGAGTATAGTCTCAAATTCGGGGACCAACGGCACGGTGCCATCATAGCTGTTTACCAGTTCAGCTTCTGATACACCCAAAGCCTTTGCCGCATCACGGACACGTACTTTTGGATTTTCAAGTTTAAATTGTTCGAAGGCCTTTTTCAGCTCTTTTATATCTGATTCTCTCATAGCTTGTGGTTTTAGTTTAAATTGGTCAGTGGAACGACCAATGGATAATCGATTTGCGGGTCATGGATCAGTCTGACCCGGGTATTGTATGTTTCGGTAATTGTTTTTTCGGTAATTGTTTCTGCCCTCCCGCCATAGCAGATCATTTTTCCCTCTTTGAGTACCAGGACCTTGTCCGCGTATTGGGAGGCCAGATTGAGATCGTGCAGGATACTGATCACATAACGGCCTTTTCTGGCATACTTCCGGGCCTCCTCCAGGATCAGTTGCTGGTACAGGAGATCCAGCCCGTTGATCGGTTCATCCAGAAAAAGCACCGAAGTTTCCTGGTCATGGATCTGTACCAATACGCGTGCAAGCTGGACCCGCTGCTTTTCACCCCCTGAAAGAGAATAATAATAGCGGTCTTTCAGGTGTAAAATACCCAATTCATCCATGACCGTCCGGATAATGGACAGATCCTTTTCCTGTGGCCGGTTTTCGTAATGCGGGTACCGACCCATTCCGACCAGGTCCTCCACCGTATAATTGACAGAAATCTCATTGGACTGCGTCAGTACGGAACGTATCCGGGCCAGCTCCTTTGTCCGGTATCCGTCCAGATCCCTGCCCAGAAAACTAATGGATCCATGCTGGGGTTTAAAATCTTTGCAGAGGCTTTTTAACAGAGTTGTTTTTCCTGCCCCATTCGGACCGATAATAACCACAAACTCGCCCGGATTTACATCAAAACTAATGTCCGAAAGAATGGTTTTCTGGCCGATCTGATGGGTCACATTTCTTACACTGATCATATCGTAGATTTTATGCTATTACTTTTAATAATAATGTAAATAAACACAGGGACACCGAGAATGGCGGTCAGGATGCCGATCGGCAGCTCACTTGGCGCCGCGATCGTCCGGGCCAGCAGATCAGAAACCACCAGCACCGAAGCACCCAGTAAAGCCGATGCAGGCAATACAAAATAATGATTGCTGCTGACCGATATCCGCAGGATATGTGGCACCACCAACGCAATAAAGCCGATCATTCCGGCTGCTGCGACACAGGCTCCGACTCCAATGGCCGAAAGCACAATGATGTATTTTTTGATACGCTGGAGCGGGATTCCCAGGTGTTCAG
>DATGNG010000015.1:0-7031 GCA_035306865.1 Sphingobacteriaceae bacterium | reverse complement strand
TAACCAATTTATAATATTGCAGGTTATGCTTCAACCACTCAGCCTGAGTCCATGTCGTGCTTCTGTTCCCCGGTATAACCCGGGATTGGGCCAAGGCACTATGGAAGAACGGCACTATTAAAAGGAGCAGTAACAATGGGTATAAGGGTTTGAGTGTTTTCATAGTTCATAGGCTTTCAGGGACCCTAACACTCCAAATGTAATTACAATATTACAAAACTCCAAAAATTTTCCGAAACCAATATTGCTTATTTCAATTCCTCAGCCAGCATCACTTTTTCCTGGATCACATTCTGCCAAAGTTCATCCATAGTTTTCCGATAACGGGGACGCAGATCACCTTTTATATTAAAAACCCGATCCCACCCCCTATCAAACTCTACCAGGAAATAAAAATCATACGATCCTCCCACAATGCCTTTGTCGGGCATATAAATAAATCGGTCCACGCCACGATTATAACTATAAGTGGAAGGGGAGCTCCAGTCAGTCAAAGTCCAAAATTGGTAAGCTTGCTCTCCTCTTATATCAATAATTCGAGAGAAATATTCGCGCTCCACGGCTGGTCGATTTGGAATCAAACTAAACCTTACTTCCCGGAAATCGAGTGGGAAAGGCCTATCTTCCAGGAACAAAGAAGTTTCCTTGTAAATCTCCATCATCTGTGCAATGCTGATAGGGGTCTGCCGGATATTGATTGTACCTTGCTGTACATTGAAAATGGATGGGGGCATATCTGAAACATAGGCATGAGGAGTAAAAAGTTCAAGCAAACACACATTACTGACCCAATATTGATCATTTTCCTTCCTTACCAATAGGAAATTCATTGCCTTTTTTCCTGATATATTGGAAAGTGATTTATTTACAACCATTTCATAAAATTCCCGGTAGCTCAAGATACTCTCTTGGATATCTTCCAGTTCCATCGCTGTCCAGTTGGATTCACTCATAAAATCAGGAAGGACCGAAAACAGAGCAATTCCCGCAACATTCACATTATAAACCTCAATAGTCTCGTCCACTCCATACAGCTCCTGAGTTTTCAATGTATAACGCTTCACCTCATACAGACTATCCAGCATATCCAAACTAACCAATTTATAATATTGCAGGTTATGCTTCAACCACTCAGCCTGAGTCCATGTCGTGCTTCTGTTACCCGGTATAACCCGGGATTGGGCCAAGGCAGTATGGAAGAACGCCACTATTAAAAGGAGCAGTAACAATGGGTATAAGGGTTTTATTTTCATTTGGTATTGATTCTTGTACTTCATCCCGATTCTTTCATCCCGACTCATCCGTTCCGCTTCATCTATTGGTGATACGAAATTACACATAAATTAAATCACTCACATATAATAAAAACTTGCCGGCACCAAATCCGAGTTTTGAATTCATTTCTCGGAAGTAGGTATTGCGCCAAAAACAATTTCCCCAAATTTGCATGAATTTGGGGAAATTGAAATTCCGCAAAAACCATTCTAATTTTTTTATCCCGAACTCACGTTATGAAAGTTTTTCCTAATTTTGAAATGTCGGCTTCGTAACCATTAAACCGAGCAAACGCTTGACAAATCGGCACCATAAAATATGGAAAAATCAACATCAATGACAGAGGCGATCTGGACCCAATTTGGAGCAAGTTTGGATATGCTCGAAAATGCAATTGTTATGTGTCCTGACGAACATTGGGATACAGCATTAAATTTTTGGTACTTGTCCTTTCATTGCATCTTTTGGACAGATTATTATTTGTCAACCGAACCAACGAAATTTAAACCACCAAAACCTTTTTCATTATCAGAATTTGACCCAACAGGCAAAAAACCAGACAGAACATACACAAATTTTGTTGTATAATATGAGACATATCCAACACCATTCCGCACAATTAAACTTAATACTTAGACAAACTATTGACAATGCCCCAAATTGGGTAGGCCAAGCAAAGAAAATTACCGAAAACAAATAACCGAAATCATATTGAAATCATCTCGCTACACACCCCTGCTGATCACCCCCGGCAAAGCCACCTTGAACCAATAGGTATAAAGTTCCGGAAACTCCACAAACTCACTGACAATCTGCTCCAGCGGCACCCACTTAAAATCTTTCACCTCCGAAGGATTAATCTTAGGATCGGCATTCGAATACCCTACAAAAACATGATCAAACTCATGCTCAACCAGCCCATTCTCCACCTCTGCCCGGTAAATAAAAGAATGCGAAAATTTCAAATCACACTCCATCCCCATTTCGTACAGCAGTCTTCTCTTTGCAGCCTCACCAACATTCTCCGCCCACTGCGGATGCGAACAACAAGTGTTCGTCCAAAGCCCTCCTCCATGATACTTGTGCTCAGCCCGCTGCTGCAGCAATAGTTCCCGGCGGTCATTCAGGACAAAAACAGAAAATGCGCGGTGGAGCATCCCCTGACGGTGCGCTTCCAATTTTTCCAATTCCCCAATTGAATGGTCGTATACATCGACCAGTACAACCTTATCTCTTTGCATTTTCATAAGTATTTGAAGTTTTCATAAATGGATTATCCTCCCTGTCGTGTTCCACCCAGATCAGCCTCGAAGTATCATACCCGATATTGGCAGCAATACGCAGGTACTCCTCCCTGACCTCTTCCGGAATATTTTTGGCACGGGACAGAATCCACAAATAATCCAGATCCTTGCCTGCAACCAGCGCATATTGATAATCCTCATCCAGGGCTATCACGTTATATCCCGAATAAAATGGACCAAAAAAACTTACTTTCAAAGCACCGATATGCTTTTCTCCCCTAAATTTTGCCACCCCCTCAGCTTTTTCCCATTCCTGTTTCACAAAGTTATAACCGCTGTTCAACACCTCCACATTTCCATTCTTATCCAGACTGTATTGGGCAGAAACATTATTCAAATCCTTTTCGAAACGGAAATCGAAGCGGGCTATCTCATACCAGGTACCCAAATATTTATCAACTTCAAAGTTCTGCACGGGCGTAGCATTCTCTGGAATGGATGCACAGGAATGGAACAACATCGGTAAGCAGGCAATCAGGACACCCAGCTTGAATTTATTTATAGATTTCATAACCTTCAATTTTTTGTAAAAACGTAATTTTCAATATAAAGCATCCAAACTTGTGCCATTATTCCTGCTTCAACTGTTTTCCTACCATATCCAACAAAGCTGCTTGATCCATATTCTTCAAAAAAATAGGCTTATGGAACCTGTCCAACTTATCCAGCAATCGGATCAGCTCCATTTTTTCGGCATATGTCAAATCTCCGGTCACAATCCTCGTGGCCAGACGAATCTTTTCCATCTGCGCCGCCAGAGCCTCCTCGCCTGCAGCAGTTATCGCAATGACTTTACTTCTCTTGTCAGTTTCTGAATCCTCTTGCGACACCCAACCTTGGCGAATCAATCGGTTTATAATCTGTATTCCTGCCGATTTTTCCTGAATATTTTTCTTGATCAGATCCATTTTGCTCATTGCTCCAAATGCTTTCAGATTGATCAGATAAATGAAATCTTCCTGGGTAGAGAAATCCGACCCGTGAATTGCAGATTTGGAATAGGTTTTGGCATACCTGTTCATGTGTACAATAAGGGTATTGATGACACTTTCCGGGCTCCTTCCCTCCAGCTTACCCTCCCAATCCGGCTCAAAAACCGCTGCTTCCTTTCGTAAACTTTCGCTAATCCAATGCTTAAATCCATTGATATCTATGGGAAATTTAGGGGAATCCTTTTGATCCGTTTCAAACGTTTCCAATAAGTCAACAACCTGCCTTAATAATGTATATTTTTTCATAATGTGCTGGGTTCAAACCCGCAATCGTTTCAAATAGCAGTGTAATAATAGCACAATATTATACTAAAATATCCGTAAATCAAAATAATAGTAGAATTTAGTATTTATATACCAAATTTTTAGTTTATTTTTGCACCAATATGAAGAAGGCAATAACGACAATGTACTTGCTGATGCTGATGATTGCAGCACAGGCACAAATCAACGGTAAAATTAATGGCACGGTCCGGTCCTCCCTCACCCAGGAATATCTCCCGGGAGTCACCATCACTGCACTGGGATCGGACACTGCACTGACCATTTCGGATCAAAATGGCAATTTTGAATTCACCATCGCTGTAGGGCGATACAATCTTGAAATCACTGCCTTAGGTTATGAATCCGTTTATTTATATAATATAAACGTAAATGCAGGAAATGCCCAGGTGATCACCATCGAAATGGATCAGCGAAACCAGGCACTGGACGTAGTGGTAGTAGGTGTCTCCCGATCGGCACGGGCGACCGATATGATCACGCCACTTGCCACTCAGAAACTCACCGCAGAAGAAATCCGCGTCAATCCGGGCGGAAATTTTGATGTTTCCAAAGTGATTCAAGTCCTGCCCGGAGTGGCCGGTGGGACCTCTGCCAACCGCAATGATATTATTGTCCGCGGAGGTGGGCCTGCAGAAAACGTTTATTACCTGGATGGCATAGAGATTCCTGTACTCAACCACTTCCAGACCCAGGGAGCCAGCGGTGGTGCCACCGGCATCCTCAACGTTTCCTTTATCAATGATGTGCAGCTCACCTCTTCCGCATTCGATAGCCGCTATGGAAATGCATTGGCTTCTACTTTTGTGATCAAACAAAGAAATGGCAATCCGGATAAATTGGGTGGGAATATGCGGTTGTCGGGCAGTGAATTTGCAGCAACCCTGGAGGGCCCTTTGTCTCAAAAAACCACCTTCCTTGCTTCGGCCCGCCGCTCATATCTCAAATATTTATTTGAAGTCCTGAATTTGCCCATCCGACCCGATTATTGGGATTTTCAGTACAAAGTCAATCACAAAATCGACCAAAACACCGAACTAAACCTGATTGGTATAGGTGCGCTGGACAACTTCAGATTGGTGGCTCCAAAAACCTCTTCTGCCGAAAACGAATATATCCTGCGGTCCAATCCTTTGATCGATCAATGGAATTATACGGTGGGAGCATCTTTAAAAAAGTTGATGGACAATGGATATTACACCCTTGCACTCAGCCGGAACATGCTTTCAAATGGCGCCAAAAGATATGAGGACAACGTCAATGAAAGCGGTGAAAAGCTCTTCGACCTGCGAAGCCATGAAATAGAAAACAAACTCCGCCTGGATGTCAATCATTTTTTGGATGGCTGGAAATTTAGTTATGGAGGAGGCGTGCAATATGCCAAATACGATATGGACCTCAATAATGTGGCCAATCCCAACCTATCAATAAATGCCCAGTCCCAAATTGATCTTTTTAAAATGGAAGCCTTCGCGCACCTCAGTCGTTACTTTTTGGAGGACCGGCTATTGGTCAGTGGAGGAATGCGTACCGACCTCAATACCTTTACCGGCAAGGGTCTAAATCCTTTGAAGACACTTTCTCCCCGAATCTCTGCCTCATACGAGCTGGGAAATCAATGGAATATTTCAGGTTCGGTGGGTAGTTATTACAAGCTTCCCTCCTACACCGCGCTGGGCTATAGGGAAAACAACGGCCTTCTGGTCAACAAGAATTTAGCATACATCAATGCCATTCATTATACCCTGGGCACCCAATTTGTGCCTCGCAATGATTTCCGCTTTACCCTGGAAGCGTTTTATAAAGATTACAACAATTATCCGGTTTCCATCACTGACGGCATTTCCATGGCCAATATTGGTGTCGATTTTAATGCCATTGGCAATGAAGCCTATCGTTCGGATGGTTTGGGAAGGGTTTATGGGATGGAGGCCTATATTCAGCAAAAGCTAATCCGAAACCTCTTTTACGTATTGAGCGCGACGGTTTATAAATCTGAATTTTCGGGCACCGATGGGGTTTTCAGACCGTCCACCTGGGATTATGGATATGTGGTATCGGGTACACTGGGCTATAAGTTTGGGCGCAATTGGGATTTGGGTGTCAAATACCGGGTTGCCGGAGGCCAGCCCTACACGCCCTTTGATATGGCAGCATCCCAGTCCCAATACCTGGCTTCGGGCAGAGGTGTTTACGATTATTCCCTACTCAATTCCCAAACCCTCTCCCCTTTCCAGCAATTGGATATTCGGGTGGATAAAAAATTCAATTTCAGAAATACCAGTCTGATTCTCTTTGCAGATTTTCAAAATGCACTATTGTATAAAACTCCGGCTCAGCCAAAGTTTACATTCCAGCGGAAAGCGGATAATAGTGGCTTCGAAACCTATGATGGCCTGGCATTGAGACCAGACGGAAGCAACGCTATTCCTTTGATTCTGAAGGATAGATCAGCCACTATCGTGCCGGCGGTAGGATTTATTTTCGAATTCTGAATAAAAGTACTTGAATACTTTTATTGTTGAGTTATTTTCTATATTTGTGGTATGTTTATCAATGAACACACCAAAATATCCGCATTGCTCAAGCATCATCCCGATGTGCTGGATGCTATAGTTTCCCTAAGTCCGGATTTCAAGAAATTGAGAAATCCGGTACTCAGGGCTTTAATGGCCAAAAGAACAAGCATTGCTATGGCTTCAAAGATTGGTGGCTGCAAACCGGAAGATTTTTTCAAAATACTGGCTCCCCTGGGCTTTGAAGTAGAGCAAAAGCAATCCCCGGACCAGGAAACAAGCCTACCAAATAACGAAACTCAAGCCAAAGCACCAAAACCCGGGTATCTGCAGCAACTTCCCCCGGAAAATCTGGTCAATTTTGATGTGCGTGCCATGTTGGCCAAAGGTGATGATCCGCTGAAAGCTATTCAGCAAAAGACCAAATCCCTCCTTCCCGGACAGGCCTTGGTCATCATCAACAACTTTGAGCCCGTCCCCCTGATCAAGTTACTGGAAAAACAAGGCTTTATGACCTATGTGGATTTTGTTGAGCCGGAACGCATAGAAACCTATTTTTATAAATTGCCGGACCAGAACTCCGGCAATGGAACTGGCATTGGTACAAAAAACGACACCCCCGCATTTGCAGCCTCGGTTGCGCCCGATCCCGCAACTTCCAA
>DATGNG010000014.1:0-10983 GCA_035306865.1 Sphingobacteriaceae bacterium | reverse complement strand
TCCAGGAATTCGTTCAGACCAATCTCTTCGGTCACCATGGACTTGGATTTGACAATAGTCCGGGCACCGATCTGACTCAAAATGGATGCAATTTCTTTCAAGGCCTCCGCAGCATCGTTGGCCCATACGACTTTGACCTTTTTTTTGAGGGCGTTGGATTCAAACTCCGGAAGCAATTTGTCCAGGTTTTCCATGCTTCTCCATTTGATCAGATGGGCTTTGCGCTTTGCATTTTCCAAATTGCGAAATACGTCCAGGCTGGAGGACATCGCCTCCGAATATTGCGCAATATTATGGTTCATTATCTGGCGGTGCCGCAAATCTGCGGTTTTAACCTTACTGTCCTTCAAAAATTGTTGTTCGTAAGTTCCAGCCATTTTCAACCTTATTTATTGCTCAATTTTCTTTTTTGACTATCAATGCCAATTCATCCAATTGTTCCTGCGCTATAGTAGAAGGAGTGTTGATCATTACATCCCTGCCGGAATTGTTTTTTGGGAATGCGATCACATCCCTGATGCTGTCCAGGCCAGCAAAAATGGAAACCAGGCGATCAAACCCAAGAGCAATCCCACCATGTGGTGGGGCACCATAGGTGAATGCGTCCATCAGGAAGCCAAATTGTTTTTGTGCTTCCTCCGCCGAAAAGCCCAGATGCCGGAACATCAGCGATTGCAATGCCTGATCGTGAATACGGATGGATCCGCCCCCTATCTCACTCCCATTGATTACCAGATCATAAGCATTGGCTCTAACCTCAGCGGGCTTGGAATCCAACATATGAATATCTTCGGGTTTTGGGGAGGTAAAGGGGTGATGCATGGCATGGTATCTACCACTTTCTTCATCCCACTCAAGTAACGGGAAGTCCAATACCCACAATGGGGCAAACTTATTTTTATCCCGCAATCCGAGTTCATTTCCGAGGTGTAGGCGAAGTTCATTCAATTGCTTTCTGGTTTTGTCGGCCTCTCCTGCCATTACCAGAATCAAATCCCCTGGTTTTGCCTCTACCGCCCCGGCCCATGCCGCCAGTTGTTCTTCATTATAAAATTTGTCCACCGATGATTTGAGCGTGCCATCTTCATTGTATCGAAGGTAAACCAATCCGGTAGCCCCAATCTGTGGACGCTTGACGAAGTCAGTCAGTGCATCCAGCTGTTTACGGGTAAAGGGAGCGCAGCCCTCAGCTTTGATGCCCACAACCAATTCCGCCTGATCAAAAACCGGGAATCCGGCACCTTTCAGCACCTCGTTCAACTCCACAAATTCCATCCCAAAACGCAAATCTGGTTTATCGGAACCGTACAGCCGCATGGCATCTGCGTATTGCATTCGTGGCACTTCACCCAGATCGATCCCTTTGACCGTCCGGAACAGATGTTTGACCAATCCTTCAAAGGTATTCAGTATATCCTCCTGATCTACAAAGGCCATTTCGCAATCGACTTGCGTGAATTCCGGTTGTCGGTCTGCGCGAAGGTCTTCATCCCTAAAGCATTTGACAATCTGAAAATAGCGGTCAAAGCCTGAAACCATCAGCAATTGCTTAAAGGTTTGGGGTGATTGGGGTAAAGCATAAAATTCCCCTGGATTCATTCGGCTGGGCACTACAAAATCACGCGCTCCTTCTGGCGTGGATTTGATCAATACCGGGGTTTCCACTTCCAGGAAACTCAATTCGTCCAAATAACGCCGGATTTCCTGCGCCAGGCGGTGCCGCAATATTAAATTGTTTTTTACCGGATTGCGACGAAGATCCAGGTATCTATATTTCATTCTAAGGTCATCTCCACCGTCCGTTTCATCTTCAATAGTGAAAGGGGGGAGTTTGGAAGCATTCAGCACCTCCAGGTCGTTTACTTTTATTTCAATTTCACCTGTAGGTATTTTGAGGTTTTTGCTTGTTCGCTCTATAACGGTGCCACTGACCCTGATCACATACTCTCTTCCCAAGTCCCGTGCCTGGCTTCTTAGGGATTCGTTATCGTTCTCATCGAATGTCAATTGAGTGATACCATATCGATCTCTGACATCGATAAAGGTCATTCCACCCAAATCTCTGGATTTTTGAACCCAGCCACTCAATACTACTTCTTTTCCAATGTCTGACAAGCGTAATTCTCCGCAAGTATGTGTTCTATG
Organism: Sphingobacteriaceae bacterium; assembly: GCA_035306865.1. Lineage (GTDB taxonomy): Bacteria > Bacteroidota > Bacteroidia > Sphingobacteriales > Sphingobacteriaceae > DASRQK01. The sequence continues at coordinate 8,838 of DATGNG010000014.1, read as the reverse complement.
CATATTTTATGAAATCAACTTTTATTCGTTATGCGCAAAAATACGAAAATTATCTGCTGGGCGCACGATTAGCATATTTTTTGGAGTTTGTTACTTAAAATACAAAGAGAATATCACTCCTACACCTTGTCATGATATCAAGGTATCTTTTTAATAGCCTAATAATCAGCAAAATAACTATTATTTTTATCAAAAAATAGGGATGTGGAAAACTTTTTAGTGGGAAAAAGTGGGGGAAAGTGGGAAATTTCACTACTTTTACTACCTAAATTCGATTTGAACGTCAAATATGGATCAACTCACTGGGGAATTTGAATGTAAGCTGGACGCCAAAGGCAGGATGGTTCTTCCCGCGGCTCTCAAAAGGCAATTGCCTGATGTGGAGCAGGAAGGGCTGATCGTGAACCGGGGTTTGGACAAGCATTTAGTATTTTATACCAAAGGTGAGTGGGCCAAAATCACTAAGCGATTGAGTAAGCTCAACCGTTATAAAGCCAAGAACCGCCAGTTCATCCGGACCTTTACCAGGGGGCATACCGAACTTTCTTTGGATGCTGCCGGCAGGGTTCTCTTTCCGAAAACCCTGTTGGAATATGCTGGTATTGCTTCGGAAGTGGTGCTGCTCTGCCAGTTTGATCAAGTCGAAATCTGGGCAAAAGAAGCTTATGTGAAATTGTGGGATGCGGATGCGGATGACGGATTTGCAGCTCTTGCCGAAGAAGTCATGGGGGGAATGGATTTAGACGATGAAGAATAACAGCTTAAACAATTATAATGCAGACCAATACGTACCATATTCCAGTCATGCTTTCAGAATGTATGGAAGCGTTGGCCATCAAGCCGGACGGGATATATGTGGACGTAACCTTCGGTGGGGGAGGTCATTCTCGGGAAATCTTGGCAAGGTTAGGGCCTCAGGGAAAATTGTTCGCCTTTGACCAGGACCCGGATGCGCTTCAGAACGCATTGGATGACCACCGTTTTACCTTGATTCATCAGAATTTTCAGTTTTTGAAAAACAACTTGCGACTGCATGGTGTAAGGGAAGTGGATGGTGTCTTGGCGGATTTGGGAGTTTCCTCGCATCAGATTGACGATGCTTCAAGAGGTTTTTCCATTCGCTTTGATGCGGAGCTGGATATGCGGATGGATCAGTCCAGAACTCTGGATGCAGCAACAGTGCTCAATACATACAGTGAAGAAGATCTCCACCGGATCTTCGGTATGTATGGAGAGTTGCGCAATGCAAAAACACTGGCTAAAACTATTGTTGCAGCCAGAAACCGGGAGCCAATCCGATCGGTACAGCAATTGAAGGATGTGATAGTGGATTTGGTGCCCCGTATGAAGGCCAATAAATATCACGCACAGTTATTTCAGGCAATTCGCATCGAAGTCAACAAGGAAATGGATGCATTGATGGATTTGTTGACCCAAAGTGCAGAAGTGTTGAAGCCGGGAGGAAGGCTGGTGGTCATGTCCTACCATTCGCTGGAAGACCGCTTAGTCAAAAATTTTATGATAAAAGGAAAGTTTAGTGGTGCGGTGGAGAAGGATTTTTATGGGAATGAAATAAAGCCATTATCCGTATTGGGACGTAAACCAGTTGAAGCTAATGAAGAAGAAATTAGTAGAAATGGACGGGCAAGGAGTGCAAAGCTTAGGGTTGCGGTAAAAAATTGAAGGTAACAAAGAATTGATTATGGCAAAAAACTCTTACAGGAAAAAGGCGCTGAGTGAGGAGCAGATCGAAGAGTTGCAAGATGCAGTCAGCGAGAAAGAGGAGGTGACCCGCAACTTTTTCCGAAGCATGTTGTCTTCGGAATATTTGGCTTCCAGCAATTTCATGAGATTCTTGCCTTTCATTGCTTTCGTAGGGTTTCTGGCTATAGTATATATCGCTAACAGGCATTTTGCGGAAAAGACAGTAAGGCAGATTGATCGGACCAGCCGGGAAGTAAAGGAGCTGAACTGGGATTATAAATCACTGTCGGCAGAATTGATGAAAATGTCCACCCAGACCGAAGTTGCAAAAAAAGCTGAGGTATTGGGATTGAAGGAACGCACCACGCCACCGATGAAAATTGTAATCGAAAATAGTAAAAGATAGTAGTATTAAAGGGGAATATGAATATCAGGACAGACATACTCAGGAGAAGCTACCTTGCATTCGGACTTATCGTTTTGTTTGCATTAGCAGTACTGGTTCAAATGTTTAAGGTGCAATACAGTGAGGGAGATCGCTGGCGGGCCATGGCTGATAGCCTATCTACCCGATATATTGATGTGGAAGCCGTCCGGGGCAACATTTATTCCAGCGATGGAAGTTTATTGGCCTCCTCCATTCCTGAATATGATATCCGCATGGATCTTTATGCTCCAGGCATAGTTGATGATGAAGTGTTTGAGAGTAAGGTGGATTCACTCGCTATCCGTTTAGCCTCATTTTTTGGTGACAGGTCCTCTACCCAATATGTAGCTGCATTGCGGGATGCCCGGAAAAGGGGCAATCGTTATTTTTTAATTAAAAGAAATGTCGGTCATCAGGAATTGAAGGCCGTTCGGGAGTTCCCAATATTCAATTTGGGTAGATATAGAGGGGGATTGATCGCTGAACGTAAGAATAAACGTATCCTCCCCTTCAAAAACCTGGCAGCAAGGACTATCGGTTATAAGATCCAGCAAGAGAATGTACATGTGGGATTGGAGGGAGCGTATTCAGACTATATTGACGGAACCAATGGCAAACGACTGGTACAGCGAATTGCAGGTGGAGTTTGGATGCCTGTAAATGCCGAAGAAGAGGTGGTGCCCGTGGATGGTTCTGATATTATTGCGACGATTGATGTCAATTTGCAGGATATGGCACAGCGTGCCCTTGAAAAGCAGCTGATCGAAAGTGATGCAGATAATGGATGTGTTATTTTAATGGAAGTGGCAACAGGTGAGATCAAAGCAGTGGCCAATTTTACAAAAGATTCTGATGGAGTTTATAGGGAGAAATTCAATTATGCGATCGCCCAAAGTGCAGAACCAGGCTCCACTTTCAAACTGGCCTCCTATCTGGTGGCCCTGGAAGATGGAGTGATTGACACCAACACCATGATTGAGACAGGTAACGGGACTTATCAGGTACACCGTCATACCATCCGGGATACCAGGGCATACGGTACGATCACGGCAAAGCATGCATTTGAGGTTTCTTCCAATACTGCCATTACCAAAATTATCAATACGCATTATCGTGAAAATCCAGCTGCTTTTACGAAGAAACTATATGCTTTAGGATTGAACGATCCACTGGGGCTGCAGATTCCGGGGGAAGGAAATCCGCTGATCAAAACCCCGGACAGCAAATCCTGGAGCGGATTGTCCCTGCCACAAATGGCCTATGGTTATGAGTTGAAAATGACGCCCCTACAGATGTTGACCCTCTATAATGCAGTGGCCAATGATGGGGTAATGGTCGCTCCTCTTTTTGTTAAAGAAATCCGACATCTGGGAAATACGGTACAACTTTTTCCTCCAAGAGTGCTGAAAAACCGTATAGCTTCCCCAAAAACCATTGCCAAATTGCAGGCTATGCTGGAAGGTGTCGTTATCAATGGAACCGGGAAAAGTATGCTGACCCCCCAGTATTCCATTGCCGGAAAAACAGGTACTGCTCAAATGGCTGATGGGGCTGCCGGCTATAGAAATCGGAAGTATCAATCCTCATTTGCAGGTTATTTCCCGGCAGACAACCCCAAATATTCCATAATTGTCGTGATCCAGAATCCAAAAAACGGGTATTACGGAGCCTCTATCGCCGGTCCGGTTTTCCGGGAACTGGCAGATATGGTTTTCGCCAATGATCTGCAGATGCATGACAGTTTCTCTAAACTTCAAATTGCTGCATTGCAGGTGAAATATGATAAAAATGTGCGGGCGGTTGATGAACCTGCAACCCTGACATTTGTCCGGCACCAGCAGCAATTGGAAACCGAAAACAGTTATTTACTGCAAAATATGGTCAGACCAAACGGTATTGTACCTGATGTGAGAAATATGAATTTGGCTGATGCTGTATATGCTTTGGAGAATGCAGGCTATAGGGTTGGGGTGAAAGGCAAGGGAACGGTGGTTTCGCAATCCATAGTCCAGGGATCCGAAGCGAACGAAGGGACATTGATCACAATCACATTGCAATGAAGAAATTGAAAGACATATTGCATGGTATTCCGGTGACTGAGGTCGTCGGCAATCTTGATTGTGTGATCACCAAGATATCCTTCGACTCCAGAAATGTCGTGGAAGACAGTATGTTTGTTGCAGTAACCGGTACCCAGACCGATGGAAATCGTTTTATAGGGAATGCAATTGAAGCCGGGGCGAGTGCAGTAATGTGTGAGCAGCTTCCCGATCAACTTGAAGATACAATTACCTATGTGTTAGTAGGTGACACTGCATTTGCTCTTGGGGTGGTTGCAGCTAATTTCTTTGAAAACCCATCCAAACAATTGAGGTTGGTGGGAGTGACCGGAACCAATGGAAAAACAACTGTCGCAACCTTGTTGTACCAATTGTTTAGTGAACTGGGATATGCATGTGGGTTGTTGTCCACAGTGGAAAACAGAATTGCAAACAGGGTTGTGCAGGCCACACACACCACCCCGGATCCCGTACAGTTGAATGCTTTGATCCGGGAAATGGTCGATCAGGGTTGTGATTATTGCTTTATGGAAGTCAGTTCCCACGCCATTGTGCAGCAAAGAATTGCGGGATTGGTATTTGCAGGGGGTATTTTTACAAATATTACCCATGATCACCTGGATTTCCATCAATCATTTGTCAATTATGTCAAGGCCAAGCAGACTTTTTTTGATGGCCTGGACAAATTTGCCTTTGCTTTATATAATCTTGATGACAGAAACGGTGCCATTATGGTACAAAATTCCTTTGCTCATAAGAAATCCTACGGCATAAAGAATATTGCTGACTTCAAAACCAAAGTTTTGGAAACGCATTTTGAAGGTACCTTGCTGCAGCTTGAAGGACAGGAAGTTTGGGTCAATCAGGTAGGTGAATTCAATGCCTATAATTTACTGGCAGTCTATGGAGCCGCGGTGCTGTTGGAGCAGGAAACTATCAAAGTGCTGACTTCCATGTCCAAATTAAAGGGAGCTGAAGGCCGCTTTGATGTACAAATTTCCGGTCATGGAATCATTGGTATTGTGGACTATGCCCATACCCCCGACGCAGTAAAAAATGTGCTTGAAACCATTGCCCGATTGCGAAGAGGAGACGAGCAGGTAATCACGGTATTGGGCTGTGGGGGTGACCGGGACAAAGCCAAACGCCCCGAAATGGCAGCTGTAGCAATCAGAAATAGTAATAAGTTGATTATTACTTCGGACAATCCAAGAACCGAGGACCCCATGGCTATTATACGTGATATGGAGTCCGGTGTCCCCTTAGCCAGCAAAAAGCATGTGTTTTCCATTGCGGATCGCAAAGAGGCGATTCGTGCAGCCTGCCATTTGGCCCAGGCAGGAGATGTGGTGCTGGTTGCAGGAAAGGGCCATGAGAAATATCAGGAAATTAATGGTGAGAGATTGCCATTTGACGATAAAGAAGTATTGAGACAAACATTCACCGAACAATAGATAAACTATGTTATATCACCTCTATACCTGGATCGAACAATACAACCATATACCTGGAACAGGAGTGTTTCAATACATTTCCTTCCGGACGGCTATGGCGGTGATTGTCTCTCTTCTCATTACAACCGTTTTCGGCAAGCAATTGATCAATGTGCTAAAACGGAAACAGGTGGGGGAGACAATTAGAGATTTGGGCCTGGAGGGCGAAAAAGAGAAAGAAGGCACACCCACCATGGGAGGACTTATTATTATTGCAGGTATCCTCGTGCCTACGCTATTATTTGCCAAACTGGATAATATTTATGTGCAAATCATGATTGTTACCACCATCTGGATGGGGGCAATCGGCTTTACTGATGATTACATCAAAGTATTCCGCAAAAATAAAAAGGGGCTGGCGGGGAAATTTAAGGTGATTGGACAGGTGGGTTTGGGGATCCTGATTGCTTTTGCCATGTACTTTCATCCGGATATTTTGGTTCGCAAACAGATACAGCAAGTGGATACGGCCGGACTGACGGTAAAGGCGCATGTGCAGGAATCGAGCGGTACTATATATTATACCGAGGATGTCAAATCCACCAAAACCAATATTCCCTTTTTCAAAAACAATGAACTGGATTATTCCAAAGTGCTGGGAGCATTTGGGGGAAATGGCGAAGGCCTGACCTTTATTGTATTTCTGATTGTGGTGGTGTTTATCGTCACGGCGGTGTCAAATGGCGCAAACATAACCGATGGGATAGATGGCCTGGCAACCGGGACTTCAGCCATTATCGGAGGAACATTGGCGATCCTCGCATACGTGTCGGGTAACGTGATTTTCTCAGATTACCTTAATATTCTTTATATCCCGGATTCTGGTGAATTGGTGATTTTTGCCGGAGCATTTGTAGGTGCATGTACCGGGTTTTTATGGTACAATTCCTTCCCGGCACAGGTTTTTATGGGAGATACCGGTAGTCTGGCCATTGGTGGTATTATTGCTGCCTTTGCGATTTTGATCCGCAAGGAATTGCTGATCCCTATTCTCTGCGGGGTATTCCTGATTGAAAATATGTCAGTCATTATACAGGTTTCCTATTTCAAATATACCCGCAAACGTTTTGGTGAAGGAAAGCGGGTCTTTTTGATGTCGCCCCTGCATCATCATTATCAGAAAAAGGGATATCATGAAGCAAAAATTGTCACACGATTTATGATTATAGGAGTGATTTTGGCCGTATTGACCATAGTCACCCTCAAAACAAGATAAAAAATCAAAGGAGAAAGCAACTAATGAAAAAACGGTCACCATATCCATATCCCCAAAAGGGAAAACTTCTGATCCTCGGGGCAGGAGAAAGTGGAGTAGGTGCCGCCATTCTCGGCCAGCAAAAAGGGTTTGAAGTATTGGTGTCGGATGCGGGTAAGATTGCCGACAACTATAAGGAAGAGTTGAGATCCCTTCAACTGGCTTTCGAAGAGGGACAGCACTCCGAAAAAGCCTTGGAAAACGTCAGTCTGGTTGTCAAAAGCCCTGGCATTCCACCAACTGCTCCAGTCGTGCAGCGCTTGAAGGAACGTCATGTGCCTATCATTGGAGAGATAGAATTTGCAGCCCAATACACTGATGCCAAACTGATCGCGATAACGGGTTCGAATGGCAAGACAACCACGGCTGGGCTTACTTGGTATATTTTGCAGAATGGTGGATTGAATGTTGGATTAGCAGGAAATATAGGCGCAAGTTTTGCCAAACAGGTAGCACTAGAGAAGCATGATTATCACGTTTTGGAGATCAGCAGTTTCATGCTGGATGACATGAAGTACTTCCATGCCGATGTAGCTGTTTTGCTCAATATCACAGCAGATCATCTGGATCGATATGAATATGAAATGAACAATTATGTGGACTCCAAGTTTGGAATTGTCCGCAACCAGACTGAAGAGGATTTGTTTGTTTATTGCGTGGATGATGCGGAAATAATCAGGGGTATGGAAAGGCACCCGATAAAGGCTAAGAAATTGCCATTCAGCCTTACTGAAAAAAATGTTCCCGGAGCCTATTTGGAAGACGGGAAACTGACCATTGATATACAAGATAACGATGTTTTTACTATGAATATTTACGATTTATCATTAGCGGGGAAGCACAATGTTTACAATAACATGGCTTCAGGATTGATTGCGAAGGCCCAGGAACTGAGAAATGCAAGCATGAAGGAAAGTATGGGTTCCTATCAAAATATACCCCATCGGCTGGAATTTATCAGCTGCATAGCAGGAGTGAATTATATCAATGATTCCAAAGCTACCAATGTCAACTCAGTATGGTATGCGCTGGAAAGTTTTGCGCCAGGTATCGTTTTGATTATGGGTGGAGTCGATAAAGGCAATGATTATGGGATGATCAGGGAGCTGGTTAGGGAAAAAGTCAAGGCTATCGTTTGCATAGGTAAAGATAACTCCCGAATCTATGATGCGTTGGAAGAGGATGTGCCGGTGATCCTAAATAGTGCAAGTATGGGAGATGCGGTGGAAATCGCTTCACATTTGGCAAAAAAAGGAGATACCGTCTTGCTTTCTCCGGCCTGCGCCAGTTTTGATTGGTTCAAGAACTATGAGGATCGCGGAGACCAGTTCAAAGCGGCAGTTATGGAGTTGTAGTATAAAAATGAGAGTCAAAAAATGAGGGTTTATTTGTAATCTAAATGTCTAAAGGAAGGTAAGGATGGATTTAGTTTTCTCAAAGTTGAAAGGTGATCGCTGGTTGTGGATCATTATCATAATTCTTTCCGTTTGGTCGCTGCTTGCCGTTTACAGCTCGGTAGGCACCCTGGCTTATAAGGAAGGAAAGGGAACAGAAGTTTATCTGATCAAGCACACCTTGTTGATTGTGGGCGGTTTTGCAATGATGTATTTTTCGCACAAGCTCAATTATCAATGGTATGCCGGAATTTCAAAAATTCTTATGGCGATTACGATTCCATTATTGTTTTATACCCTGTTATTTGGAAACACAGTGAATGAGGCAAGCCGTTGGGTAACTATTCCTGTGATCAACCAGACCTTCCAGACTTCGGATCTGGCCAAGTTGGCCCTGATCACTTTTTTGGCGCGTACCCTTACCCGCAAACAGGAAAATATTAAAGATGTAAAAAAAGCATTTTTGCCTATCATGGGGTCGGTATGTATCATTTTTGCACTGATC
>DATGNG010000013.1:0-11965 GCA_035306865.1 Sphingobacteriaceae bacterium | reverse complement strand
AATAAGAAGGGCGCAGGTAGGTATATTGCAGGCCCGTTCTCCATTGTCCGGCCCGATCGGGAGAAGACAGCCAATAATCTGCGGAAACGCTCAAACCATGTACCCGGTTATGGTCAAAATTCAGGGGCTGATAGGGGGGAGTGCCGCCTGCCGGATGGACCCAGTCAATAAAGTTATTGATATTCCTGTAGAAATAATTGGCCTGTGCATAGACGCGGTGATCCGCATACTTCAGACCAGTTTCCATATGCCAGGCTTCTTCCGGCCGGATCAGTGGATTCCCGATATTGCCGGGCCGCTGGTCGAGGTACAGATCGGTAAAAGAAGGGATACGCTGTCCGGTCCCGGTATGGGCGGTCCATTTCAGGTTTTCGGTCAAACGCAGGCCCAGATCGATCCCGGGAAATACCTGCCATCCATAATCCGAATTATAATTGAAGTAAGTTCCGGCATTCACGGACAATAATTCATGAAAATCTGTTTTGAATTCGGCGTATGCGCCGTAATTATTCCGCTGATGATCGCCTATATTGGAGCTGTGAATGCGTTCCTGCCTCATTTCCAGGCCCAGACCCAGATCGCCCAGCCCCGTTTGCCAGCTTGCATTGATCTCAGGGGTCAGCGAATAGCCGCTGTGCTGGCTTCTGGCCCTGTCCAGATCATGCCGGAAATACCGATAATCGTCCTTCGTATGCCGGTAACTCAGACGGGGCGTGAGGGAAAAACGATCAGACAGCTGCATGTGATAAGCCAGGGCGGCAAACCCGGTCTTTACGATTTCCTGCGATTCCTTATCCCCAGGTGCGGCATAAAATCCATTGGCACCAAAATCATTGCTCACGTATCCACCCATCATTGTCAGCCCTGCCTGTCCTGTCACCGGAACACGCCCCTTATAAAACACCTGATGCTGCCGGAAGGCCGTATTGTAGCGATGTCCGTTGCCCGATGCCCTGCCCACGGAGATCCCATGATGGCCCGCATGCTTCGTTGCTAATGCAAGTGATGCCTGCAACCCATTGTTATAAAACAGGTTATTGTTTTTAGACGAAGTATCTGTCTCGAAACTGCTGCCGGCAAAAGTCCGGACACTGACTGAGGATTCATGGGTGTTTTTGGTGACGATATTGATCGCACCGGTCAGGCTGTTGATGCCATAGATCCGGGCCGCAGGTCCTCTTATTACCTCAATGCGTTCGATTGATTCCAGGGGAATGGGCAGGTTCAGGCCATGATGGGCCGTCTGTGCATCCAGCATCTTCACCCCATCCACCAGGATCAGGGTTTGCTCAAAACTGCCTCCGTCAATGGAAATATCCGCCTGCAGGCCAAAAGGACCCCGCTGACGCAGATCCACCCCGGCAATATGGCCCAATAGCTCATTGAGCGAACAGGCAGGCAGGGATTTGATCTGTTGCTGATCCACGATGCGGATGTTTCTATTTTGTTTGGCATAGGTATTGGTCAATCTATTCTCGGTAATCACGACTTCTTTCAGTCCCACCGATAAAGAATCCGAGTCGGATGTGTTGACTGTACTTGCATAGCCATTCGTTTTTATGAAGACGATGGCAAAAAGAAGAAACAAATAATTGGATACAAATTTTGACATAGCAGAATTATAGAATGAATTGATGAACTGGTGGCAAAAATCGTATCTTGCATCCGGTTTATCATGTGCCAGTTTTTATTTTATAGATAGTCCAGTTTGGATTTTGACAGATATGACTCTTTAATTCCCTACAAAACAGTTCGTTGATCCCATATAACACATATATAAAAATAGACCGCAAATCCTCTTTTCCGGTATATCTGCAGGTATCCCAGCAATTGGCCGAGGCCATTCAAAAGGGGCATATCCCCGAAGGAACCAAGTTGCCCGGTACCCGCAAACTGGCGCAATTGATCGGTTTGCACCGCAATACGGTCAGTAGTAGCTTCCAGGTACTCGAATCGCAGGGGTGGATCATTTCCAGACCCCGTCAGGGCACATTTGTGCAAAAAAGTCCCGGGAATCGGCAGGCGACAGGGGTCAGAAACGGATTCCCGGCAAAGACCGGATTCTATTTCCATAAAAAAACAATACTGGATAATCCATATACGAACGGGCCGGCTACGGTACGGATGGACGATGGGTTACCGGATATGAGGCTGACCCACATGGATTATCTGGCCCGGCTCTTTCACATCAATATGAAAAGACGGGGTACGCTGCAAAAACTAAGTGCCGACAGTACGGTCGCAAGGGGATATTACCGGGAAAACCTTTGCAATTACCTCAATCGCACACGGGGTCTGGGAGCCGGTACCGGACAAGTACTGGTGACCAGAAATCAGGAACTGGCGGCCTATATCGTGGCCGAAACATTACTCAATCCCGGTGATCGGGTGGTGGTGGGAACTCCCGGATATTTTGCGGCCAATATGACATTGCAGAAAACCGGAGCAAAGATATTAACAGTCCCGGCCGATGAACGGGGATTGGATGTGGATGCGCTGGAAAAGTTGTGCCGGCAGCAGAAAATCCGCATGGTTTACCTCACCCCGCACTATCATTATCCCACCACCGTACCCCTCAGTCCGGAAAGACGGATGACCTTGCTGGATCTGGCCGCAAAAAATGGTTTCATTATTCTGGAAGATGATCTGGATTATGATTTCAATTATACGGATGAGGGGCCGCTGCTGCCATTGGCCGCCCTGGATACCTGCGGAATGGTGGTCTATGTGGGCACTTTCGGCCAGACCCTGCCCTCGGCATTTCGTTCGGGCTTTGTGGTCGCCCCGGATCCGCTGATTGCCGAGATGGAAAAATTGCAGAACCTGATGGACAGGTTTGGGGATGTATTGGGGGAAATGGCTATGGGAGAGATGATCGCAGAAGGAGAAATTTACAATTATCTCAGGCAATGTACTGTTGAATACCGTAAAAGAAGGGATCAGATGGCCTGTAGTCTGGTGTCCGGACTGGGACATCTGATTGATTTTCAGGTACCGGATGGTGGCCTGGCCACCTGGACCAATTGGCCGGAAACCATCAATCTCATGCGGTTCAGCAGATTATGCGCAAGAGAAGGTCTCCATATCCCACCTTATCTGCTGTATCAATCCCGGCTCTGCAGTGGGGTGAGAATGGGTTTTGGCAGTCTTTCCGTCCGGGAAATCAAAACGGCCATTGAAATTATGCAACATTCCACCCAATACTGTGTATAGCCAAATATAGCCAATACTGTGTATAGGATGGAATTCTCACATAATTTTCGTATATTCGCAGCCTAATTTAAATCATAGTTGTAAATGATTATCAACATCACATTGCCTGACGGATCGAGCCGTCAGTTTGACAAGGGAACCTCTGCGATGGATGTCGCACTTTCCATTTCAGAAGGTTTAGCAAGAAACGTATTGGCCGCCGAGATAAACGGTGAAATTTGGGATGCCGGACGTCCGATCGAGCACGATGCCACGCTGCGTCTGCTTACCTGGAATGATACGGAAGGCAAAACCACATTTTGGCACTCCTCAGCCCACCTTATGGCCGAAGCGCTTGAAGCACTTTATCCGGGTATCAAGTTTGGTATAGGTCCGGCTATTGAGACCGGATTTTATTATGATGTGGACTTTGGGGACCGTGAGTTTTCCTCAGACGATTTCAAAATGATCGAGGACAAAATGGTGGAATTGGCACGTCAAAAATCCAAATTCGAACGTCGTGAGGTGTCCAAACCCGAGGCTATTGAATATTTTAACCAAAAAGGGGATGAGTACAAACTGGATCTGATCAAGGATCTTGAGGACGGGACCATTACCTTTTATAAGCAGGGGGAGTTTACCGACCTTTGCCGTGGACCACATATTCCCAATACCGGATTTATCAAAGCCGTCAAACTTACCAATGTGGCCGGTGCCTATTGGAGAGGGGATGAAAGCCGCAAACAATTGACCCGTATTTACGGGGTTACCTTCCCTAAAGCCGCTGAACTGACGGAATACCTTGCCATGGTCGAAGAGGCAAAAAAACGGGATCACCGTAAGCTTGGCCGGGAATTGGAGTTATTTGCATTTTCTGAAAAAGTGGGCATGGGACTGCCATTATGGTTACCAAAGGGAGCCAGACTTCGCCAGAAATTAATGGATTTTCTGCAAAAAGCACAATTGGCGGCCGGTTATGAACCAGTGATTACGCCGCATATCGGACATAAGGCTTTGTATGTGACTTCGGGACATTATGAAAAATACGGTAGCGATTCATTCCAGCCCATCAAAACCCCACAGGAGGGGGAGGAGTTTTTCCTCAAACCAATGAACTGCCCACATCATTGCGAGATTTATAAAACCAAACCCAGGTCTTATAAAGATCTGCCGGTTCGCTTCGCTGAATTCGGCACCGTTTATCGCTACGAGCAAAGCGGAGAGCTGCATGGACTGACCCGTGTACGTGGTTTTACTCAGGATGATGCACATTTATTCTGCCGCCCGGATCAGGTAAAAGAAGAATTCAAAAAGGTCATTGACCTGGTGCTATATGTGTTTTCAGCATTGGGATTCGAAGATTACACCGCCCAGATTTCTTTGCGGGATCCCGACAACAAGTCGAAATATATAGGGTCGGATGAAAATTGGGCCCTGGCAGAACAGGCCATCATAGAAGCAGCCGAGGAAAAAGGATTAAAAACGGTTGTGGAATTGGGAGAAGCGGCATTCTATGGTCCAAAATTAGACTTTATGGTCAAAGATGCATTGGGCAGAAAATGGCAATTGGGTACAATTCAGGTGGACTATAACCTACCGGAACGTTTTGAGTTGGAATATACCGGTAGCGACAATGCCAAACACAGACCAGTGATGATACACCGGGCACCCTTTGGATCAATGGAACGCTTTGTTGCAGTGTTGATTGAGCATTGTGCGGGACAATTCCCATTGTGGCTTGCACCTGAGCAATTTATCATCCTTCCCGTATCGGAAAAATACGAGGAATCTGCAAAAAAACTTTTAGAATCGCTTAATAATTCCGATATTCGTGGCCTTATTGATTTAAGGGACGAAAAAGTGGGACGGAAAATTCGTGATGCGGAAGTTAAAAAACTGCCCTATATGCTCATTTTTGGGGAAAAAGAGGAAGAAACTGGCACAGTTTCTGTCAGGAAGCATGGGGTAGGGGATTTGGGCAGTATGGGTGTAGAAGAATTTAAGGAATTAATAATAAAAGAAATAACCGTTTAATTAGAGTCGTTTGGCATTAAGAAAACCAGGAGGATCAAGGGGGCCGAGGCCACCCTTTAAAAAGAAAGAACCGGATCACAGGATCAATGATTTTATTCGCGTACCAGAGGTGCGTTTGGTCGGTGAAAACATAGAACAGGGCATATATCCTACAAGGAAGGCCCTGGAATTGGCAGATGAATTGGATTTGGATCTCGTAGAGATTTCACCCAATGCAGTGCCTCCGGTCTGCAGAATAATGGATTACAGTAAGTTTGTTTACGAGCAAAAAAAGAAACAAAAAGAAATTAAGGCCAATGCCAAACAAACTGTAATCAAAGAAATCCGTTTTGGTCCGAATACCAACGACCATGACTTTGAGTTCAAACTCAAGCATGCTATTAAGTTCCTGGAATCTGGTGAAAAGGTTAGGGCTTATGTGCATTTCAAAGGGCGGGCTATTGTGTATAAAGAGCAAGGAGAAATTCTGCTGCTCAAATTTGCGCAGGCACTTGAAGATTATGGAAAGGTAGAACAACTTCCTAAATTGGAAGGAAAACGGATGTTTTTGACGGTTGCACCAAAATCAGCAGCCAAAAAGTAAAAGAATCTAACAAGGATTGATATATAAATTTAGCAGATTATGCCAAAAATGAAAACCAATTCCAGTGCAAAAAAGCGTTTCAAGCTTACTGGAACAGGTAAAATTGCAAGAAAGAACGCGTTTAAAAGCCACATTCTGACAAAGAAGAGCACAAAACGTAAACGTAACCTTACCCAGACCAGCTTGGTATCCGATGCGGATATGGGCAACGTCAAGCGCATGCTTGCGATCGGTAAGTAAAGATTACACATTAAATTACATTATTATTTTAACCAGGTCTAAGGTTGTAAGACTGTTGAAACACACAGCGCCTTCTACCAAAAATTAGAAAATTATGCCACGTTCGGTTAACGCAGTAGCTTCGAAAAGAAGACGGAAAAGAATCCTTAAAATGGCCAAAGGCTATTTCGGATCACGCAGCAAGGTTTATACCGTTGCAAAAAACACAGTAGAAAAAGGTTTGCAGTACGCTTATCGCGACCGTAAAACCAAAAAAAGGGTATTCAGGGCTTTATGGATACAACGTATCAACGCCGGTGCCCGTCAGCACGGAATTTCATATTCTCAATTGATGGGTAAGTTAAATGCTAAAAATATCGGCTTGAACCGTAAGGTTCTGGCAGATTTGGCAATGAACGATCCGAAGGCTTTCAAAGCCGTGGTTGATGCAGTGAAATAAGTATTGTTTACCCGATATCGATCTTGTTAGAGACCGCTCCTGAATTTCAGGGGCGGTTTTTTATTGGGGTGGTTTTTCGCGAAACTTCAAATCCCCAAATTCATACAAATATGGGGAAATTTGTTTTCGCGAAAACAAATTTCCGAGAAATGCAGTCATTTCTCGGAAATCAGTCATTTCATTTTAGCAATCTCGCTGCTTCAATGACACGCTGCAATTTTTCCGGGTTGTCCATATGTGGGGAAAGATCGAGCAATTCGACCTTCCGGAAATCGACCGGATGGCTTTCACTTTGCAGGGAGATATAGCCCTGTGACAGGATCTGTCCGTCAATTTTAACATTCGGATCGAAATTGATCACATTCCCACCCCCAATCTGAGGTCTGGAATAGGAGAGTACGACTTCGCCTTCGATGATATGCTGGATCAGCGAATCGGCCAGTACCACAAACTCAGCGGTCACCCAGCCATCCCCGTGATAAGTTGCAGAGGATGAATTGATGCAATGCGGAGTAAACAATTCGTCTTTTATCACCACCAGGGTGCCGGGCGTACAGAGATTACCGGTCGTCCTGGGATTCCGGCCATCTCCGCCAAGCAGTTGGGCCTCGATAGAGATCGGAAAATCCTGATCCCTGAGCATGGTTTCAGGTGCCTGTCCGTGTAGCATTACCCCTGAATTCCGCCAGGCCCAGCCTTCACCTCCGGATGCCTGCTCACCCACAAAACGGTATTCCACGCGTAGGAGATAAGCAGAGTAGGGGGTATTGTAGTGTAAATGACCATATTGCTGATCAAAATCTTCATAGCCATCATAGCGTACTTTCAGCAAACGGTCTTCGACTCTAAAAGTACTGGCAAAGTTTTCACCCAACTCATGCCCCGCAATTTTGACGGTCCAGTCGTCCAAATCTTGTCCGTTGAACAACTGAATCCAATCGATCATCGCTGAGGAATCCTGTTTGGAATTATTTGGGCCACAGCTTGTATATAATATTACCGAGGCTAAGGCTAAGGGCCTGAGAAAAAGTCTATACATCATAATTGTAGGCAATTTAGCAATAATGGTCAAATTTCAACTATTTATTATTGTATTATAATTTATATTATGTTAAATAGAAGTTTTATGTATTTGACGTTCCTCCCTTCTATTTTTTTGCATGTATGAAAAATAAGTTGTTGTTTTGGGGTATGACAACTAAAGGATTACCAGTATTAAATTTGGAAGAACAAAGAGTGTTGGGTGCTTTGATGGAAAAATCAAGAACAACGCCTGAATATTATCCATTAACATTAAACGCACTGGTCACTGCCTGTAATCAAAAAACTTCAAGAAATCCCGTGGTATCCTACGATGAAAACACGGTGATGCTGGCTATTGATTCTTTAAGGAAAAAGGGATTGGTCGGCACAGTAACCGGTGGCACTGGCCGGGTTACTAAGTATAAACACAACTTCGCAATTGCTTATCCTATAGTCCCATCCGAAGTTACTATTTTGTGTCTGCTTTTGTTGCGTGGCCCCCTTACTCCCGGGGAAATCAACAATATGTCGGGGAGAATGTTTGAATTTGAATCTTTGGATGAGGTACAGCAAAACCTTGACAATCTGGCAAAAGCCGAGCACCCCTATTTGGTACAATTAGCCAAAAGGCCGGGCAAAAAAGAAGCTCGGTACGCACATTTATTGGGAGGTCCGATAGCGATCGAGGATTATGCAGAGTCGGCTCTCCCCTCTTCAAATCCGGAAAACAGGGTTAATTTGGAGGAAAGACTGGAGAAAGTAGAGAATGATTTGGCCCAATTAAGGGTAGAATTTGACCAATTGATGCAGCAACTGACCTAACATTTTTGCACATACCATTCTAAATTCTTGCATATACCATTCTAATCCTGTAACTTGCGTATGACAATCTGATTCCTAAGAACAAAAACTTAAGGAAATGAGCAGCACTGATTCAAGATATAAGCGAGTATTGATTGCAATCGATGATACCGAATGTTCAAAAAAAGCATTGGAACATGGACGGTATATCGTACAAAATGAAGGTGCGATCGTGGCCCTGGTTCACGTGACCGAAAACCCGTCTCCAAGTAATTACGGGGTGGATCCCCTGATGGGTCAACAGGCTGTGATTGTCCCCCAAACCATGCATTTACAAGAAGAAAATGCACTGTTATTATTGGAAGAAGTCAAAGAGAGTCTTCAGGATATTGCGGATGATATCACCTGTTTTCATAGAACGGGCAGTCCAAGACAGGAAATTTTGTCGGTATCCATTGAATGGAATGCGGATCTCATTGTGATGGGCACACACGGGCGTACCGGGTTCGATCACTTTATTTCTGGTAGCGTCTCTGAAAGTGTGTTGAGAAGAGCAAATTGCCCTGTATTAATTATTCCGGGTAAATGTTAGGCATAACAAACCCATCCTGCTTATGAAATTGAGGTAAAATCCCCTATTCACCGTGCAGCCAGGCCTTTTTAGCTAATAATTCTTCTTCGGTTTCCCGAATATCTTCATCATCTACACAACAGTCCACCGGACAAACTGCCGCACATTGAGGTTCATCGTGAAAACCTACACATTCCGTGCATTTGTCTGACACGATAAAGTAAACCTCATCAGAAACAGGATTTTGGGACTCATTGGCATCAATTACCCGTCCGTCACCAAAATCGATCAATCCGTCCAAAGCAGTGCCATCCGAATATTTCCAGGCCATCCCCGCATCATAAATAGCGTTATTCGGACACTCCGGCTCACAGGCCCCGCAATTTATACACTCATCAGTTATCTTGATTGCCATAAAAAAGCTATTTTTGCAAAGATACAAATAAATGTTCATCGCATAAATTACATTTCATAAGCTTATATCATTTTGACAATCCAACAACGTATTGATGCATTCGGACTATTGGGAGCAAGATTGCGGGATCCGGGCAACACAGCAGTTTCTGCCATTATTGATTTGGCCGGGCGACATAATTCCTGGTTTACCCCAAGCAATGTAAAGCGATCTATCCATTCATTGGCAAATTTGCTACAGACCGATAATCTGGAAAAATGGTTAAGCCCCTACCCTTTCACGCATGCTATCCCTAAAACGGTAGGTTTGGTTTTTGCGGGGAATATCCCACTGGTTGGTTTCCATGATCTGCTGGCCGTACTCTGTGCAGGTTTTTCGGCGCAAATCAAACTTTCTTCGAATGATCAGGTACTTTACCGCTATTTGATTGACGAACTGATTGAAATTGAACCAGGTTTTAGACAGCAGATCAAGGAGGTGGAAAGATTACAGGATTTTGATCTTGTTATCGCCACAGGGAGTGATAACTCAGCCCGGTATTTCGAATACTATTTTGGCAAATACCCCCACATAATCCGCAAGAACAGAAATGGGGTCGCTATTCTTCAGGGCAACGAGACTCCGGAACAACTAAACGCTTTGGGCGATGATATATTCAGTTATTTTGGACTGGGATGCAGGAATGTCTCAAAGCTTTACCTTCCAAAAGATTATGATCTCGCGAAATTTTTTGAAGGAATTGCGGCACATGCAACTGTTTTCGACCATCATAAATATGCTAATAATTACGACTTCAATAAGTCCTTATATTTGATAAACGGTGATCCTCATTTTGACAATGGGTTCCTGCTCCTCCGCCCCACCCCCGGCCTGGCCTCTCCCCTTGCCGTTGTGAACTACGAAGAATATGAATCGACCGAAGTGTTGAGAGAAAACCTGGAGGCCGTAAAGGACGGCATACAGTGTGTGGTAGGCAAAGTAAACTTGGACCTGCCCGGGATTTCGGTGGTGGATTTTGGACGGAGCCAATTTCCGGCCCTTACGGATTATGCTGACGGTATCAACACCCTTGCTTTTCTGACCGAACATTATAGCTGGCCGAATATTATAGATTGAGTAATTGAGGAAAATTATCTAAGTTTGCAGCTAACATGTATGTTATCAAAGTCAAGGGGGTAGCTAAAATACCGGATTATGTTCAGTTGCGGGACAATGAGTTTACCTTATTGGCTTACTTTCGTGTCGATAGACCCGATAAATCGCTGGATAAACTGGGTTTGACGGACCAGATGGAGAAAATTATGGAAATTGTGCGTGAAATGCCCTTTGGGGAAATCAAAAAATTAGAATTATAAAATGAGTGGAGATGCCGTAATTACGTTAAGAAATGTAGATATCCACCAGCCCGGACATCTTGTATTATCCAATGTCAATTTGCAAATCAATAAGGGTGAATTCGTGTTTCTCATTGGCCAGACCGGAAGTGGCAAAAGTAGCCTCCTAAAAATTCTTTATGGGGATCTACATATTGCAAGCGGAGAAGGAATGGTGGCCGGGTTTGACCTCAAAAAGCTGAATGCCCGGGACGTCCCGTTTTTGCGCCGTAAACTTGGCATTGTGTTTCAGGATTTTCACCTGTTGACTGACCGAAGCATTGAAAAAAATCTGGAGTTTGCGCTGAAAGCAACGGGATGGACGGACAAATCCATGATCGAGGCACGTATGCTGGATGTTTTGGAAAAAGTTGGGCTGCGTTCGAAGTTCAAAAAAATGCCGCATGAGCTATCTGGTGGAGAGCAACAAAGAATTGTGATTGCCCGTGCCCTACTAAACAACCCAGAGGTGATTTTGGCAGATGAGCCCACTGGTAACCTGGACCCTGAAACATCACAGGAAATCGTCCTGTTGCTCAAGGAAATCAGCCGGGCGGGTACCGCAGTCCTCATGGCAACCCATGATTACCAATTGATCCGTAATCTGCCTTCCCGTATTATCCGTACTTCCAACGGGGGATTAGAAGACAATATAGTGCTTTGATCAGCCAATTTGTACCTAATTCGTCTAAAATACTGACAGGATGACCATTTTTTTTCAATGGCAGTGAAATTGCTGTTATAAATTTCAAAATTGAGTAGAACATTTCATCAATCAACATAGAATATTAAACTATAATGGGAGATCATAAGAGAAAGCACGAGGATCCGGTAAATGAACAGCCAATGAATGAAGCTGAGGAAATAATGCCGGATACACCGGAGGATAATGTGGCCGGTGAAGTAGAGGGCGATGAACAAAGTAGTGAAGAAACGGGTTTGAAGGCCGAATTGGAACAAGCCAATGACAGATACCTTCGCCTATATGCCGAATTTGATAATTACAAAAGACGGACATCAAAAGAAAGGGTTGAACTGATGCAGTCTGCCGGAAGAGAAGTCATTGGCAGCTTATTAACTGTGCTGGATGATTTTGACCGCGCCCTGAAAATGATGGAAACAGCAAGCGATGTACCTGCAATTATAGAAGGTATAGAGCTTATCAACCAAAAATTGAAAAAGATCCTGCAGCAGCAGGGGCTCAAAGAAATGGAAGTGATCGGGCAACCATTCGATGCAGATTTCCAGGAAGCCATCACCAATATTCCGGCACCCGACAAAAGCATGAAGGGCA
>DATGNG010000012.1:0-7549 GCA_035306865.1 Sphingobacteriaceae bacterium | reverse complement strand
AGGAACTGGGGGATGTGAAGGAGGGCAGTCTGCAATTGGCAGTGATCGAATTGACCCCTACCGACACCCGGCGCAATTATTCAAAGATCCAGGTGCGGGTCATTAAATCTTCCAATCAACTGCACGATGTGACGATTTATGACAAAAACAAAAGCAGGTATAGCTTCAGCATTAAAAATCTGAAAGCCAATCCTGCCCTTGCTCCTGAAAAATTTATCTTTGATAAAAACGAGTTTCCGGGAATGGAAATCGTTGATTTACGTTAAATTGACTTTCCGCTGTTGCTTTCGCCCCGGTGAACCATACTGGCTACCAATGCTTTTTCCTGCGTATATCCGTGCATGTCCGGACGTTCGAGTATTTCCTTCATGGAAATCAAGCGATAAACGTAGGCAGCTGTTTCTCTATTGAACTTTAGCTTGAAATAATTATCTTCTCCCTGTCTTTCAATGGTATTGCGCAAGCTGCCACTACCTACATTATAGGCGGCGGCGGCCAATGTCCAATTCCCAAATTCTTCGTAAAGAGACAGGATGTATCTTGCGGCTGCATGAGTCGATTTGATCAAATCCTGCCGCTCATCGACCTCTTCATTGACAACGAGCCCATAAGCTTTTGCGGTAGCAGGCATAAATTGCCAATATCCGGAAGCACCCTTGTGGGATGTGGTGTTTTTTGAAAAACCGCTTTCAATCAGCGGAATGTATTTGAAGTCCTGCGGAATGCCATAGGATTCGAGGATTTCGGCTACTTTCGGCAAAGATTTTATGGCCTTATCGTGAATATGGTAAGACCTTACACGTTGGTAAGAGTAGTCTTCCAGGAAGGACATCATCTTTTGTTCTATTTGCACATCACCAAGTGGGAGATACTCATATGCAAAGTGTAGCGAGGTAAAATAAGGCGAATTTGCCAGGGGATTGTTTCTGTTTTGAGGAGATGCAGCATTCGGAGAATCCTCCACTATTACTGATCCCTTCAGGTCCTGCTGCCTCTCGAAATCGATCATTTTTGCAGTGACCAACAATGTGAAAACCACACTGAAACATAATACTTGTTTTTTATTCATTCAGTACCTTTCTGAGAGGGTTACCGATGGATTTCCATCGGGGAAGGCTGGTTTATTTTCTTCATTTTTTCTGTAAATAAACCCTGCCAAAACCCATCCCTTGATCCAAAACTGGGTGCAAAGGTAAACAACATGAATCTAATAAACAAATAGTTATGTTTTTCGACTCTCTATTTAACACAATTTAACTCTTAATTGTGTACCTTTGCAGTTCACTATTTTAGGGTCATTCAACATGCCATCTTTCAATAAAAGGAACAGTCGAGACGACAAATCCAAAAATGCCCGCGGGTCTTTCTCCAAGAACCCTGCCAAAAAAAATTCTCCCTCCCGGGAAAGGACGGAAAAACCCAGATTCCAGGATAGGAAAGAGGATTCTCCATACGGCAAAGCCAGGTTTGGCGACCGCCAGGAAGGTGCTTCTTCGGACAAACCAAGGTTTTCGGACCGCAAAGGTGACACCCCTTACGGCAAGCCCAAGTTCCGGAGCCGCCAGGAAGGTGCTTCTTCGGACAAACCAAGATTTTCGGAACGCAAAGGTGACGCCCCCTACGGCAAACCCAAGTTCCGTGATCGCAAGGAAGCGCCCCAAAAACGTTTCGAAGCCGACCCTGTCAATGACGGCCTGATCCGCCTCAACCGCTACATCTCAAATGCAGGTGTCTGCTCCAGAAGGAAAGCAGATGAGCTCATCGAAGCTGGTGTAATCACAGTCAATGGCGAGGTGGTCACAACCCTGGGCTCAAAAGTGGACCCGGCAAAAGATGATATCCGCTACAATGGCGAACGTCTGAAACGGGAGAAAATGGTGTATGTGCTGCTCAATAAACCAAAAGATTATATTACCACAACGGATGACCCTCAGGAAAGAAGGACAGTCATGCATTTGGTAGCCAAAGCGAGCCGCGAACGGATTTATCCGGTCGGCCGCCTGGATCGCAATACAACGGGGCTTTTGCTTATGACAAACGATGGTTTGCTTTCAGAAAAATTATCCCATCCCCGCAACAACATCAGCAAGCTTTATTATGTGGAGCTGAATAAAAATCTGACACAGGGGGATTTTAACAAAATTGCCTTTGGATTGGAGTTGGAGGATGGTTTAATCAAACCGGATGACTTGAGTTATGTACAGGGAAGCAGCAAAAGTGAGGTAGGAATCCAGATTCACTCTGGAAAAAACCGGATTGTAAGACGTATATTTGAGCATCTGGGTTATGAAGTGATCAAGCTGGACCGGGTGGTTTATGCCAACCTCACCAAGAAAGATTTGCCCAGGGGCCATTGGAGATATCTGGAAGAACGCGAAATCATCCAACTGAAACACTTAATAAAATAATTATGACCGACCCTAAAACATTGACGGCTGTCGCCGAATTTCACAAAACTTTCAAGCACCCAATATTGCCGGAGCCGCAAATCCCATCCGAACAACGATGCCAATTGCGGGTTTCCCTGATCGCCGAAGAGTTGAAGGAATTGGAGGAAGCCATTGTCGCTCGGGATTTGGTAGAAATCGCAGATGCACTCTGTGATATACAATACGTGCTTTCGGGTGCGGTTTTGGAATTCGGAATGGCGGATAAATTTTCTGAACTATTCAACGAAGTCCAACGCTCCAATATGAGCAAGGCCTGCAAAACGCGGGAGGAAGCCGAAGAGACACTGGCCCACTACCGCGCCAAAGGAGTCGAATGCTTTTTCGAAGAAGCAGACGGACACTTTCTGGTGTACCGCACCGAAGATCGCAAGACCTTGAAATCCGTCCGCTACTCCCCCGCCGACCTCCCCAAAATTTTAGAGGCTTAAACCGGAAGAACTTAGGGGCGTAACCCAGAAGAACTTGCTTTTTGCAGAATCTGTACTTCCGAGAAATGAATTCATTTCTCGGATTAGTGAATTGACAAATCTATATATACAAAAAAGACACCCCAAAAAGGTGCCTTTTTTGTATATATCTGGAAAGTACAGCGCGCTATTCCGCACTCATCTTTAATCGACTTTGCGGTTCTTCACATAAGTTTCCAGCCATTGATCTTGCTCCCACAGGGTGTGGAGGATGGATTCTTTGGCGCGGTAACCGTGGAATTCTTTGGGTAAGAAGACGAGACGGGCGGTTCCTCCGTGTCCTTTGATGGCATTATAGAGCCGCTCGGATTGGATAGGGAAAGTACCTGAGTTTTCGTCATCCATACCGTGGACCAGAAGGATCGGGGTTTTGATTTGGTGTGCGTATGTGAATGGAGACATACGAGTGTAGATATCCAAAGCTTCCCAGTAAGTCCGCCGTTCGTTCTGGAAGCCAAATGGCGTGAAGGTACGGTTGTAAGCACCGCTACGAGCCAATCCGGCAGCAAATAGGTCGGTATGGGCCAATAGATTGGCTGTCATAAACGCTCCATAGGAGTGCCCTCCGACGGCTACTCTTTTTGGATCAACCAAGCCCTGATTTGCAAGGAAATTGATGGCTGCTTTGGAGTTTTCTTCCAATTGCTCCACAAATGTGTCGTTTGGTTCTTTGCCGTCACCCCCTACGATGGGCATATCGGCATTGTCCAGAATGGCATAACCACGAGTCACCCAGAAAACGGGGGAACCCCATGATAGGCGGGTAAAGCGGTAAGGGGATCCGGAAATTTGATTGGCAGCTTCCCTACTTTCAAATTCACGTGGATAAGCCCATAACACCATGGGAAGTGGACCGTCGGTATCCTTGTTGTAACCCGCAGGCAGATAAAGCGTACCGGTAAGATTCAATCCGTCTGCACGATTGTAGGATACTATTTCCTTTTTCACACCAGCCAATGATGGGTAGGGGTGTGGGAAATTGGTAATAGCGGTCGCATTACGGTTTCTGAGATTCACGCTGTAATAATTTGGCGCTTCATTCAGGGATTCCCGTGAAATGATCAATTCACCCTGATTGTCGAAAAATACTGGCGACTCATAATAAGGAGCCTGTGATTTGAACAAGGTGTCTTGCTTGTCGGAAATCAGGTTCCATTTGAGCAGGAACGGACGGTCTCCTTCGGGTGATGCCCCATTGGAGATCGTAAACACAGTCAATTGTCGGCTGTTGTTGTCGGTCAACAGAATCCCTCTATTAAAGGTGTTGGTGGTGGTGACAAAACGTCCAGGATCCGAGTACGCATCGTCGGTTTTGCGCTCGGAAATAACTTTGATTTTTTCACCGGTTTTGATATTCATCAAGGTCATCCGTAAGGTACGTGCGGTACTCCAACGCTCCGAAAGCAGCGCGTGATCTCCATCGGTATAACTGATTCCAGCATAGCGAAGCTCGGTCTTGGCAAGCTCCTGAGGCTGACCCTGGAAAGGCGCTGACAATTGGTAAACCGCATCCCGGAACTCCACTTCATTTTTTGGATCGCCCTCATCGAGTGCCATTACCCAAGTCAAAGTAGAAGGTTGATCCGGGCGCCAGCTGTACATGCGTGGGTCTGTTGTAACGCCGTCACGGTTCAGATTGGCCGCCTCATTCAAAGCATAATCAAACAAATGCTTGACTTCTTGGCCTTGAGCATTCCAAATCGAAACTTTGTAAGGGAAGGACTGTGCCGGCACCAAATAAGAGTATGGCCTGAGAATCTGTTGAACCAATAGATATTGCCCGTCAGGGGAAAATGACGCGGAACGGTAAACGGCAGGGGCTCCCAGGTTGGAAATTTTGCCCTGCATATCTACATAGGCTAACTGGGAAGTCACGAAATAATCGAACAACTGTTCATCATATTCGTTTTTAAGTAAGTTCTGATAGGTACGGGCGGGGGCTGCTTTGCCCAAGTTTTCCTGTACCACCGGTCCTGTAGGCACGGTATTTTCAACCGGCATCTGACCCCTATTGGCAGGAATAAAGCCGACCAAAAGACGATGACCGTCCGGAGTCCACGACAAGGTAGGCCCAAAAGCCGCATTCAGATAAGGAGTAACCAATTTGCGGGCCTGGTAGGTTTTCATATCCGCTACCCAAAGCTCCACCCCTGTGGGACCACTGTGGGTAAAGGCCAACATGGTTTCATCCGGGTTGAGAGAGGTGTTGCCAATGCGCGCTTCCTGTGGCAAGCCCTGAATTTTGTGATCCACACCAGTAGCAAGGTCACGCACGGTGATCGAGGTGGATGCATTGGATACTGCTGAGGAAGTGTTTGCAGGATTCAATCGCAATCCAGCCAAGCCCAAAATAGGTTGTGAAACATCAGCAATGGTAGGGAAATCAGGTCTTTCGTACATCAGGGCAATTTTTCCACTGCGCGTGAAAGATACTGAAGGTGTAGTAGGCGCATCGATCAGCTCCAAAATGCCCTGGGGCGGGACCTGATAACGCTGTCCTTCCTGGGCTATCAGTTGCAGGGCTCCTGCAACCGACACAAACAGTAAGACAAGCATAAGCTTGGAAAATCTTGAAAAAGTAAGGTATTGAACGTTCATATTGGTAATAAATTAGTGAATTGTCTATTGTTAGCTGATTGTAAACCAAACTCAAATATACTGGTTTTAGCAGGGATTGTGTGGGAGAGTTTAGCAAGTAACCATCAATTTACATACCTTTGTCCCCATTGCTATGAAAAATACGGATCGGCGAAAGAAATCTGCGTTGCTATTCATATTCATCACTGTAGTGATTGATGTGATCGGTCTCGGGATTATCATTCCGGTCACGCCCAGCCTGATCCGGGAATTGACCGGCGGCACCATTAGCGACGCTTCTGAATACGGGGGCTGGTTGATGTTCGCCTATGCGTCCACCCAATTTTTCTTTGCTTCGGTCCTGGGCAACCTGAGTGACCGCTTTGGACGAAGGCCGGTACTCTTGCTTTCCCTCCTGGGATTTGCTGTCAATTATCTGTTGATCGGTCTCGCCCCCTCCATACTATGGTTATTTGTAGGCCGCCTGATCGCCGGCGTGACCGGGGCCAGTCACACAGTGGCCGCAGCCTATATCGCCGACGTCAGTCCTCCGAACAAAAGAGCCCAAAACTTTGGCCTATTGGGTGCTGCCTTCGGGCTGGGGTTCATCATCGGACCCGTCCTCGGAGGAGTGCTGGGTCATTACGGCCCAAGGATCCCCTTCTTCGCGGCTGCCGGCCTGAGCCTCCTCAACTTCCTCTATGGTTACTTCATAGTACCCGAGTCCCTCGCCAAGGACAAAAGAAGACCCTTTAAATGGGCCAAGGCCAATCCAGTGGGTTCTTTCCGTCACATCCGCCGCTTCCCCGAAATCGGCGTGCTGGTGGTATGTATTGCATTGGTCAACCTGGCTGCACATGCCGTGCAGAGTACCTGGCCCTATTATACCATGGAGCGCTACCAATGGAATGAGCGTATGGTGGGGATCTCACTTGGATTTATAGGTTTGCTGTTAGCAATTGTGCAGGCCGGCCTGCTCAGGGTGATCATCCCCCGCATCGGCTCCGAACGCAGTGTCATTGTGGGGTTAAGCCTTTATACCATTTCTCTGCCCATCATGGCCTTTGCTTTCGAACCCTGGATTCTATACATGGCGAGTATTCCTTACGTGCTGGCCGGAATTGGTGGGCCGGCCATTCAGGGTATTATTTCCAACCGGGTTCCTGCCACCGAACAGGGTCAGATTCAGGGAGGACTGACCAGTGTCATCAGCCTGACAGCGGTATTCGGCCCTCCGATGATGACGGGGTTATTTGCCGTTTTCACCGGAGAGAACCATCCTGTTTATTTCCCCGGCGCACCTTTCCTTATGGGCGGATTGCTGGCTGGAATCAGCGTGATCCTGGCGGTAAATCATTTTCGGGTCAAAAAGCACTGAACTTCGGAGTCAAAGAACCGTTACAACTGAGAAGTCAAGCATTTATTCTTTATTTTTGTACCCAAATGATAAAAGCAACTGTCAATATCAAAACCAAAGAGGGAGCCATGTATATCGGTAAACTCTGCCGCCATTTCCGTCACAAGATCGAAGCCAACTACGAAGGCAATACTGGCATCGCCCATTTTCCCGCAGGGATTTGCCATATGCGGGCCGAGTCCGATGCACTGATATTTGATGTAGAAGCTGAGAATGCCGAAGGGTTGGAGAAGATCCAGGGTGCGCTGGATAGGCATTTGATCAAATTTGCATTCCGCGAGGAATTGGTCATTGATTGGAAAACCGGGGCTGACGCCTAAGCGGGCCCTACAGTTAGCTCCGCCCCGGAAAGGCTGACGCCTCCTAATCCTTAGAAATCAAACAGACCGCGTAAGCGACCACGCCCTCTTCCCTACCCACAAAGCCCATGGTTTCATTGGTGGTGGCCTTGATGGAAATATCCTCCGTGTCTATACCCGCTGCGGCGGCGATCCTCACCTTCATCTCGGGAATATAAGGCTTGATTTTGGGGGCTTCAATACACAGCATCGCATCAATATTGCCCAATTTCCACCCCTTCTCCCCGATCAACTGCACACATTCTTTGAGTAAAATCAGGCTATTGACCCCTTTCCATC
>DATGNG010000011.1:0-12438 GCA_035306865.1 Sphingobacteriaceae bacterium | reverse complement strand
GGAAGATTTCGCACAATGGGTGGGCGATATCTTGCAGATGAATAGGCGGGCATTGATCGCGCAAGCATCGATCTTTTCAACCAACCCTTAACGGGCGGGCGAGGTGAACAAAAGCGACTGATTCCGAATAAGAGTTGAAGTCATAAAAAAAGAGGAATAACAGCATGGCTGCTTTTTCCTCTTTTACGTTTAGTACTCGGAGCGGGAATCGAACCCGCACTCCTTTAACGGGAACAGGATTTTAAGTCCTGCGTGTCTACCAGTTCCACCATCCGAGCAATCAATAAGGTGGTGTTGAAACAATAAATCCCTTCTCTTAGCGCATCCGCAAGTAGAAGGGATTGGAGCGAAAGACGAGGTTCGAACTCGCGACCTCAACCTTGGCAAGGTTGCGCTCTACCAACTGAGCTACTTTCGCTTGGTGTTTTGTCCGATGAACCGGGCCAAATGGCTCCCTGTTATCCGGTCAACAGGTGCAAATATAGGGAGATTTGTGTTTTTTTCAAATAATTTTTCAAAATTCCAGTGATTTTAGTGTAATTCATTGTCATTCAGTAACTCAATTGTAAGGGATTGCTCATATCCCTTTCCTAACGCATAATTTTGAAGCTTTATTTTTCGTTTGAAGGGATCTTTTTCACTTAGCGTTCTGGCCTTTTTTGCTAACAAATCGAGCAAATTTTCCCGATATTCATCGGGGTCGAGGCTTTCCAGGGCGATCCGGATCAATGGGTCCGAGACCGCTTTTTGTTTCAGGCCCTGTTTGATTTTGAATTTACCCCATTTTTTCATCCTGTGTCTGCCACCAGCATAGGCGACCGCAAACCTTTCTTCATTGAGAAACCCCTCATTGATCAATTCGGCCAACAAATTTTCTACCTCCATATACCCCAGACCCCAGGCATAAAGTTTCTGCCGGACTTCTTGCTGTGAACGCTCCTGAAAGGCACAATAATTTTCGGCCTTTGCTTTGGCTGCGGAATAGGTTAATGTGGCTTCCCGGGTCATATTGGCAAAAAATTACAAAATAGTCTATCAAGGTAATATAGTAAAAATTCTTGATAGTTGCAAATTATTCTGAAATTGCGTGCCAGTAATGATCAAACACAAATTATACACGATAACTGAGCTGGTGGAAATCCTGCGGCCCATTGGGACATTGATCTCTGATAAGGGGCTACAGATCCACACACTGGCTTTTGATAGCCGTAAATTACGAAATGGGGAGTCATCCCTGTTTTTCGCATTAAAGGGTTTGCGGGACGGACATCAATTTTTGGATGAAGCCTCTTCGCAAGGTGTACGCAACTTTGTGGTGTCTGAGCAGAATTTGCTGGATTCGGAAAGGTTGCCCGGTGCCAATTTTCTGCTTGTCCGGGATACCTTGGATGCAATGCAGGTTCTTGCAGCGTTTCACCGCTCCCTCTTTCATTATCCGGTTCTGGCCATCACGGGAAGCAATGGGAAAACCATAGTAAAAGATTGGTTATACCAATTGCTATCACCCGAATTCCGCATTGTCAGAAGTCCAAAAAGCTACAACTCCCAATTGGGAGTAGCCCTTTCCCTCTGGCAGATGAGCGATGCTTACGACCTGGCTATTATTGAAGCTGGTATTAGTCAAAAAGGGGAGATGGAAAAATTGGCCCGTATGATTAAGCCGACATTGGCCGTGTTAACTACGGTAGGAACGGCGCATCAGGAAGGGTTTTCCAGCTTTGATGAGAAAGTGAATGAGAAATTAAAATTGTTTGACGGAGTGGATCGGGGAATATTGCCTGCTGATCAGACGAAAGCTGACATGCCATCATTGCCCCATCCGGAGCCCCGGATCCGTATATCAAGAGTAGAATCTGATACCAGGAACGGTACCACTAAAATTATAGCCGAAGATGCAATTGGCTCCATTGTGATTCCTTTTGTGGACAAAGCTGCAATTGATAATGCGGTGACCTGCTGGTCAGTGATGCGCTTGTTCAATTACGATCTAAGCATTATTCAGGAACGAATGCGGGGATTGCAAATGATGGAGATGCGGCTGCAGTTGAAAGAAGGAATCAACCGCTGTACACTGATCGATGATTCGTACAGTAATGATCTTTCGTCCCTGGCTATTTCCCTGGATTTACTATCCCGGCAAAAGCAGCATCCGGAGAAAACACTGATTCTTTCAGATCTACCGGAGGTGGCTGGCGAGGAGAATGCAGTATATGAAGAAGTGAAAAAGTTGCTGGAGCATTACCAAGTGGATAAACTCATCACGGTAGGACCGGTTTTGGCTCAGGGTAAGTGGAAATTTCCAGTCCCTTCACATCTTGCATTTCAGGATACCGGACAGTTATTGGAAGCATTGCCGGGCATTCATCTGATGGATCAGAATATTTTGCTAAAGGGGGCTCGGAAATTTTCATTTGAAAGAATCAGCAAGCGGTTGGCGTTTCAAAGTCACGAAACACGGATGGAGATCAATATGGATGCACTGAGCCACAATATACAACAGTATAAGGCTTTGCTGGGCCCAAAGGTGAAAATCATGGCCATGGTCAAGGCTTTCTCTTATGGATCCGGCACTTTTGAGATTGCCGGTCTCCTGCAATTCCATCGGGTGGATTATTTAGCGGTGGCCTTTGCCGATGAGGGAGTCGCGCTTAGAAAAGCCGGTATCCGATTGCCCATAATGGTTATGAATCCGGACCGAAATTCTTTTGATGCTATTTTTCAGTATCAGTTGGAACCCGAACTGTTTGGTTTCGAGATTTTGAGGGAATGGGTGGATTGGGTAGCTACACAGGGCGAGATGAACCAAGTACCTGTTCACATCAAGTTTGATACCGGAATGCATCGGCTTGGATTTGATGTTGCCCAAGCCGAAGAGTTGGGGCAATATTTACAAGCTAATGAACTTTTGAAAGTGGTGAGTGTATTCTCACATTTGGCAGCTTCCGGGGAAGCGGAACATGATGCATTCACCCGGCAACAAATCGACTTATTTGATAAGGCCTGTGCTGTTTTGGAACGATTTGTTCCCGGTGGCTTTATCCGTCATCTGGCCAATTCGGATGCGATTTATCGCTTTCCGGAAGCGAGATTCGACATGGTCCGGGTAGGGATTGGATTATATGGTCTGGACAGCGGTTCGGAGTTGAATCTCAAACAAGTGGCCACCCTGAAAACAACCATTACACAGGTCCGGGAATTGGCACGAGGTGAGTCGGTTGGTTATGGGAGAAAGGGTGGGGTGGACCGTCAAAGCCGGATTGCTACGGTTCGTATAGGATATGCAGATGGTTATGACCGGAGATTTGGAGGCGGAGTGGGGAAAATGCAGGTAAGTGGAATCAATGTGCCTACAATTGGCGATATTTGTATGGATATGTGCATGCTGGATGTGACCGATGCGCCCGCTACCAAAGTAGGAGATGAGGTATTGGTTTATGGAAATTTGCCGGAGCTGGCAGATTCCATAGGAACCATCCCCTATGAGTTGCTGGTCAACATCTCACAGCGGGTCAAACGCATTTATTTTTATGAGTAAGGGATATTTATTTTTTATAAATAACAGATGAATAAAACATTGAGATTATTGTTTTCCTACCTTGTCAAAGGTATATTGGTCGTGGTGCCACTGGCTGGAGCCCTTTTTGTGATCATCTGGGCAGTTTCGAGTATAGATACGGCGCTCAATCTTAGTAGCTGGTTTTGGGAGGATGAGGACGGGCGACCGCTTTATGTGCCGGGATTGGGAATTTTGACGGTAGTTGTTGCCTTAATTATCGTTGGTCTGATATTCACTAAT
Organism: Sphingobacteriaceae bacterium; assembly: GCA_035306865.1. GTDB lineage: Bacteria > Bacteroidota > Bacteroidia > Sphingobacteriales > Sphingobacteriaceae > DASRQK01. Next base: position 8,642 of record DATGNG010000011.1, on the reverse strand, counting down.
GTGGTGACCGAACCCATTTCGAATTGGCTCAACAAACTCCTCAATCGAATTCCTCTTTTCAATACCCTTTACTCTTCCATCAAGGACTTTACAGAAGCCTTTGTGGGGGATTCTAAGAAATTCAACGAACCCGTACTGGTGCTGATCAATGAAACCGGGCTGAAAAAAATTGGTTTTCTGACACAGAAAAATTTGCAGCAAATAGGTTTGAAGGATGAAGTCATTGTTTATTTTCCCTATGCCTATTCGGTAGCGGGACAAATAGCAGTAGTAAAGGCAGAAAATGTTACTCCCCTGAACATCAGTTCTACCGATGCCATGAAGCTGGTGGTTTCGGGTGGAGTTAGTGGTCTGGAGGGATAAAGAAGATTCTTTGATATAGTATTTGGTGATAATACTGCCAAATACTATATATTGATGTTGCTTTTCTGACTTGTCTCTTTTTTGCGGTGGGAATAATTGGCGATAAGCCTGGTCATTTTTCTGGATGGTATTGCTTTGATAGATTTTTTTATATCCTTTCCACCGGAAACACTTTTCCTCAAATTAGTATGAATTTGGGGAATTTGTGTTCCGACGAAAACACTATCTGTGAGGAATAGCTGGTTGAAAAACATAGTATTCAGTCACTTACGGCCGCGCTAAATTGAAGGGGAAAAGTCAGGGGGTCGGAATGGTTTGGATCACTACCAATTTTTCCTCCATATCCGTACAGAAATAAAGGTTGTGATCTTTCGACTCCGATATACGGTGCTTTTTTCTGATTTCGTCCGCCTTTAAAGGAAAATTGCGAACAATGACATTACCCGAAGGGGTCGGTTTTAGTTTTTTGAAATCCGCATAAGGCATCACTGAGATAATAAGGGTGATTTTGCCCATAAAATCCTCAATCATCGTGTCCCCCGTATAAAGATGGGTGTTTAAATGCAGTTTGTGAAGCCCATAATGATCGGCAGAGAAACGGAAGGCCCCCGCTTTAAGTAACGCTGCGTCCGGTTCGTATAAATACTGTTGGGGAGGCCCAAATTGAACTTCAGCTTGCTGCTCTTCCTGTAGTGAAAAGGAGAGGAGTTTTTTTGCGGCTTTATTTGAAGACGATATTGCAGTTGCAGTAAGGATGACCGGATTTAACTTTTCCTTCTCCTTTGGCCGACTTATACGGCACAGCAACTCCTTGCATTCACCGCCCACACTGACCACCTGCACTTCATACAGACCCGACAGATTTCGTATAGCTTCCCGGATATCCATCATGGGCGCGAGTTTGACCATGACTTCCGGTGATTTTTTAAATAAAAGGGGCAGTAACTCAAGCATATTGGGTTCACAATCCTCCAGCCGGAACACTTTTCGGGAACCCTGTCTTCGTGCAGGATCCACATAAATCAGATCAAATTGATCACCCGGACACTCCTGCAAATAGACCAAACCATCCCCTGCAATACATTCCATCCCCTGAACCCCCATAACTGCTGCATTATGCTCTACAATGGCTGCCAATTCTTTATCCCGCTCGCAATAAACTACACTATGGGCAGTTTTTGCAAAAGCAAAACTATCCACACCAAAGCCACCTGTAAGATCCAGAATTCGCAGGCCGGGGGGAAGCAGGGATGCTTTGTGAAAAGCGGTGGATTCGGAAGAGCTTTGTTCTATTGAAAGTCGTTTGGGATAATAAATTCCTTCGGAATGGTACCAGGAGGATAGTTTGTATTTGCTGCGTTGTCTGGAATCCAGTTGGGTGGCCAGTTCAGCAGGGGAAATACCCGGGAACGGTGATTTCTGCAGAGCCAAAGCCCCAGGATCCTGTTTCTCCCGACTCCGGAGAAATTCCTGAACTTCCGCCCTGAGCAATAAGGGATTCATAGGTTTTTCACAAGTAATTGGCAGGTGTTCCTGTCCCGCAGTTCCATTATGATTTCTTTCTCTTTTAATACCCTTTCCATTGTATCTTGGTCATAATATCGGATCGTGATCAGTTCCAGTTTATCCTGTACATTTACCTGAAAATCCTTTTCCAATGCATGGACCAGGTTGTTAAGGTATTCCGGCTGATTATCCACACTCACCGAAAAACTCACCGCAGAATTGTGCATCATATTGATTTTGACTCTGTGCGTATGGAATAAATGGAAAATGTGACTAAGGTTGTCTTCAACAATAAAGGAAAAATCCTTGGGCATGATGGAGATCAGCACCTGATCAACTTTGAAGATAAAGGATGAAACTGGTAAGTGACTGGCCTCCTTCCCGATTCGGGTGCCTTGACCACTGCTGTCCAGAAAAGAGCGGACAAATAGATTAATACCCTTGTTTTGCAAGGGTTTGATGGTTTTTGGATGGATTACAGTAGCACCATAATAAGTCAATTCTATTGCATCCAAATAGGAAAGTTCGGGGATCAACTCCGTATGGTCAAACCATTTAGGATCGGCATTGAGTACACCGGGCACATCTTTCCAGATACAAACCTGTTCCGCATCCAGACAGGCCGCAAATATGGCTGCGGAGTAATCCGATCCCTCCCTCCCTAAAGTGGTCGTAAAGTTTTCGGAAGTGGAACCAATAAAACCCTGGGTCACGATCAAGCCCTTTTCCAATAATGGTGGAAATCCAGCCTGAATTAGTTTTTCCGTTTTTTCCCAATCTACATTGGCTTCTCTATATTGATTGTCAGTGGCAATGAAATTCCGGGCATCCACCCAGGTATTTGTCAATCCCTGACTGTTCAAATAATGGCTAACCACGGTGGTTGACAGTAATTCACCCATGGAAACAATCTGATCATAGGTAAAATCAAAGCTGTCCACAGGGCCGTCTTCCAGCACCCATTCGATTTCTACAAATAGATTGGAAATTTCATCAAAGATAGGGTGTGCAGGATCTGGGAACAATTCGGAAGCAATCCCAAAGTGAAATGCTTTGGCTTCTTCCAAATAAGGATTCTCTAAGGATTTTTCATTGAAAAAACGGACTAACAGTTTTTCAAGGAGATTGGTTGTCTTGCCCATGGCAGACACTACCACAACCAGTTTGTTCTCCCGGGTATTGGAGGAATTGTGTTCGGATTTGAGAATTTCGGTCAGGTTTTTTACGCCCGTGGCATCCTTCACGGATGCTCCACCAAACTTAAATACTTGCAGCATACTATTTTTCTTTGATTATTTTGATAATGTGCCTGGCCTTTTCGGTTAGGAATGGAAGAATTTCTGCATAAGGCAACCGTAATTCCGTCTGGCCATATACATAGGGTTTGATCTCATAAATATTATAAAGAAAAAGCAAGCTGTCTTGTTCGAATGCAATATTTTCGGGCAGAAAAAACTGATTGTTGTCAAAAAAGTATAAATCCATACTAAGCTCTTGATCCTTTTCTTCTTCCTGTGCCCAAAAATGCTGTTCAGCAATTGTGAGTAATCCACCCAGCCGACTGGTATCAACCAATTCCGGAAAGCTTAACTCTATTTGATCCGGAACCCAGAAGTGTGTATAATGGGTGTTGTAGATACCGTGGGCACCCCCTGTATAGTTATAATGATCCGTCTGCAATCCAATGTAAGAATTGGTTATTTGCAAAACTTTAGTGCTCGTTTCACTATTCCAGGACCTGGGAAAGGGAAAAGATTCTTGAAATCGTTCATATTCGTTTATAAACGTTTCAGCAGCTTTTTGCAGGGTCAGGGTATCGGAAGCCACCTGACTTCTCAAAACGAAAGCCTGAACGGTTTTATTTTCAAAATGAGGAAAATTTGCAAGATAAATGGTACTGTCTTTTGTAACCGAGGAGTCCTGCGGGAAGGTGACCGTGCTTTCCATTCGGAAAGAATCGTAATAATAGCTCAGTGTATCTGTTATTTGGGATGATGCCCCTTCAGTTTCCTGAACTAAAGCTACTGAGCCTGTTGTATTTTTAGTGCTTTCTCCTGGGGAATGGCATCCAGACAACAAACCCATCAGGATTAACCCCAATGAAAGGGGCCTCTTCATTCCTTTTCCCATTTTTTCACCCATCTTACAGCTTTCATCCCAAAATTTCTTCATCCTAATTGTCTGTTTCCAAAGATATATTGATCCACTCATTATCAAAATTGGCACCGTACTTTCGATAGAATGCCAATGCCGGTTCATTCCAATCCAAGGCCTGCCACACCATTCCATTATAACCGCGCTGCTTGCACAACTCCAGGGTACGGTCAAACAATTGCTTTCCAATTCCCCGTCCTCGCATCTTCTCGGTCACCACGATGTCCTCCAGATACAACCTCCTGCCTTTCCAGGTAGAATAGCGAATATAAAACAGGGAAATCCCTACTATTATCGGTTGATTCTCCAGCTCCACTTCTGCGACAAAGGCTTCCCAGACCGGCTGCGGGCCAAAACCCGCATCCACAAACTCTTCCATGCTGACCGTCACAGCATCCGGCTGACGTTCATACACCGCCAGTTCCCGGACAAGTTCCAACATTTGTGGACAATCTTCCGGCTCGGCTTTCCTGATCACCATTTTCATTCTTTTACTGTGTAATGTTTAATGACTCTTTTACCATACAGGGTGGTACCCAGCCGGATCATTGTACTTCCCTGCTCTATTGCAATCCGGTAATCGGAGGACATGCCCATGGACAGGGTATCGAATGCAGGATTTTTTCGAAAATAACTTTGTCTGACACCGTCAAACAGGGTTTTCAGCTCATAAAATTCTTCTTTGACCTGTTTTTCATTGCTGGTATTGGTGGCCATTCCCATTAACCCCCTTATCCTGATGTTTTGTAGCTCGGCAAATTCTTCGCTCGACAGCAACTCGATCAGTTCCACATGGTCCAAACCAAATTTCGTGTCTTCGCTCGCAATAAAAACCTGCAGAAGGCAATCGATCACCCGATCATGTTTCTTGGCTTGTTTGTTGATCTCCACAAGCAGACGAAGGCTATCTACCGAATGAATGAGTGCAATAAATTGCGCAATATACTTTACCTTATTGCGTTGCAGATGCCCCAGTAAATGCCACTGAATGTCCCCGGGAAGCAAAGGTTGTTTCTCCATCAATTCCTGCACCAGATTTTCTCCAAAGATTCGTTGTCCGGTGGCATAAGACTCCATCACCTCCTCAATCGTACGGGTTTTGGACACGGCTACCAGGGTCACGTTTTTAGCTGCGATCTCTTCACGGATTTTCTGAATATTCTTTGCAATGCTCATTTTCTTGTAGTTTTGTACAAAAATACAAAATGGGACGCTTATTATCCGGTTTGTTGCTATTGAATTTAATAATTGCTTGTGGTGAGAAGTTGCCCAGAGGCGTTATTCCCAAAAATGAGCTTCCGGGTTTGTTGGTTGAAGTACATTTGTTGGATGGCAATCTGGCAATCCTTCCGATCGATTCGGCCAGAATGCAGGTGTTGTCCGCTTATAACGGCCTGTTTGAATACTATAAGATTGATTCTGCAATATTCGTACAGACAATTGAATATTATTCCAAAAGACCGGCTGAGTTTCAAGAGATTTATGATGAAGTGAATCAACGGTTGCAGACTCTGGTAGATACTGATAATGCGGTGCGTGCCGCAGCGTACCGGCGCCAGATGGTCGCAGATTCCCTGCGGAATATCCGTATGCGGGACAGCCTGATTTTGGTGGCACGGGATTCTTTGGATCTAAGGAGAAAAAGACATTTGCTGCTCAACCACGAAGCGGATAGCACATTGGACCAACAGGTTCCTGTGAATTTTGTGAACTATTCGACTCGTTTGTTTGAGGATTTGAGGTTGTGGCGATTGAATTTTGACCCTTTTGTCAAACTTGACTCTACCTTGATACAGGATGAATTTATGCCGGTGCAACCCGATACTATAAGGCCACTGCAAAATCGATTGACCCCGATCAGATAAGATGATTTACCCTGAAAATACATTAGATAAACTGGGCTTTTCCGATATTCGGGATCGAATCCGTGAGAAATGTTTGAGCAGCTCGGGGAAAGAGTTGGTGGACAAGATCCAGCCTCAGTACCGATTCGATACTATTGATTTGTTTTTGCGACAAACGCATGAATTCAAAGATTTGCTGGTCAATGATTCGGTTCTGTCGGTTGATAACCTGTTTCCCATCCGGCCCTTAGCCGAAAAGATCAAGATTGAAGGCGTTTTTTTATCAGAAGAAGAGTTTTTCCAACTATTTTTATCGTTAAAAACCGTTTTTGGCATCATACGATATTTTCAGGATCGAAGCGGTCAGTATCCGAATCTGGAGGCATTGTTCGAAAACCTTCCCGTCGAAAAATCATTATTGCCGGGCATAGGTAAGGTTATTGATGAAAAGGGCAAAATCAGGAAGAATGCATCCCCAATGCTTGCTGAATTGCAGGCCAGTATTTCCAAAGCTGAGCAGGAAGCCCACCGTAAAATTGAGCAATTGTTCAAACATGCCCAGTCCCAGGGATGGACGGCAGATGGCAATTTGACGGTACGGGATGGACGTTTGTGTATTCCGATTTTGGCCGAAAACAAACGTAAAGTAAAGGGGTTTGTGCATGATGAGTCAGCTTCTGGTCAGACTGCTTACATAGAACCAGAGGAGGTGTTTCATCTCAACAACAAATTACGTGATCTGGAATTTGACCGTCGCCGGGAAATCATCCGCATTCTTACCGCATTGACCGATGAGATTCGTCCTCATGTGCCATTGCTATTTTCCTACCATGGTCTCCAAACCAAAGTGGATTTTGTGCGTGCCAAAGCTTTGTTCGCGCTGGATATTGATGCTAATATGCCAGAATTGGCCAGGGAAGCCTCTTTAAATCTGGTGAATGCGGAGCATCCGCTTTTAAAATTGGCATTTCGGAAGGAATCGGGCCAGATCGTAGTCCCGTTGAATATCCGATTGGATCAGGAGGATCGGATTATTGTGGTTTCGGGACCGAATGCGGGCGGTAAATCCGTATGTATGAAAACCGTAGGTTTATTACAATTGATGACACAGTCGGGTATTCTGATTCCTGCTGATCCCACTTCCAGAATGGGCATTTTCCGATCATTTTTTGCAGATATTGGGGATGATCAATCTATTGAGAGTGATCTTAGTACTTATAGTGCGCACCTCACCAAAATGAGGTATTTCACCGAACACGCCGACTCCAAAAGTCTGGTATTGATTGATGAGTTTGGTACCGGGACAGATCCGATGTTCGGTGGGCCTATAGCGGAAGCAGTACTCGAAGTCCTGAACAGAAAAAAGGTCCGAGGGGTGATCACCACCCATTATTCCAACCTGAAAGTATATGCCGGAAACACTAAAGGATTGCAGAATGCATCTATGCTTTTTGATAATGCGGCGATGAAACCTCTGTATATTTTGCAAATCGGTAAACCGGGAAGTTCCTATGCATTTGAGATTGCGCAAAAAATCGGATTGAGTAAAGAAGTATTGGAATCTGCCCGGCAAAAGGTAGGAAAGCAGCAAAAACGTATTGATACATTGCTGGTAGATTTGGAGCGGGAAAAAAATGAAATTTATACTTCAAAAAAGGCATTGGAAAAGCAGGAAGCAAAGTTGGTTCGTCTGCAATCCGAGAATGAACAATTGCAGGAATACCTGGAAGCCAATAAAAAAACCATTCTGAAGGAAGCAAAGCAGGAAGCCAAAAATATTATTCAGCAGGCCAATAAACTAATTGAAAATACGGTTGCAGAGATTAAGGTACAAAAGGCGGAGAAGGAAAAAACAAAGGAGCTGCGCAATGTGCTGAAGGAAGAATTGGACAAGCTGGGGTTGGATGGCCATTTGGACAAAAAGTTGCATCAAAAGTCGGAAGAACCTCTGAAAATGGGGGATTGGGTGCGGATAATAGAAACAGGAAATGAGGCACAGGTTATTGAAATTGCCAAAAACAATGTCATTTTAGCTATGGGTGAATTGCGGACCGTACAGAAATTGAAAAACCTCCAAAAACTTGAAAAGAAGGAAATTCGGGAGGTTTCCAGGCGTACCAGAAGCCACCGGACCCAAGATGCATCCACCTTTTCTCCAGAGATTGATGTGCGGGGGATGCGTACCGAAGCCGCACTCTATGAGATAGAGAAAGTGTTGGATCAGGCTATTATGCTTGGCTACCCCAACCTGAAAATTGTCCATGGAAAAGGAGACGGAATTCTCCGTAGATTCATTCGCGAGTACCTGCGTAAGTATAGCCAAATCAGCCGACTGGAAGATGAACATCCAGATAGGGGAGGAGATGGGATCACTTATGCATATCTGGGATAAACCCAGATGCGCCAGATGCGGAATTTGGGATAAATTATTTTTCCACATTCCACATTTTGTGATTTTCAAAATCCAACGAAAAACAGATTCAAAATTTTGTAATTGATAAAATTTTATTGTGATTATTGCAATAACCACAATTGGATCAGATCATTGAAGACAAATACTTAGCCCTCCTACTATTAAACCCCCTTTGTTAATGATTGCTTAACACTGGATGTTGGCAAAATTAACAAGCGTTGATTACCTTTGCCGGAAACAAAAATCAAAAAAAATATCAGTATGAGAAAGTCTTTACTTTTGATGATGATGTTGCTTGTGAGCGCGTTTTATGTAACCGCACAGGTGACAACCAGTAGTATGTCCGGTCTGGTGACCCAGTC
>DATGNG010000010.1:0-7360 GCA_035306865.1 Sphingobacteriaceae bacterium | reverse complement strand
CTACAAGAATTTTGAGTTTTGTCAACTTGTTCATAAAGTTCATTAAATGGGTATGCAAAATTTGGCCATTGTTCCTTCAGGTTTGTCAATAAATTCAAAGTCCGCTTCAAATTTATCGCAAAACAGTTGGATTAGCTTTTTACCTGTACCCAAATGCGCTTCAACTAAACCGGAGAAGCCCACCCCATTATCCTCCACAATTATTGTGATTTGGGACTTCTCCTTATTTGCCCTAAGATCAATCTTTCCTTGGTCCAGCCCTGGAAAAGCGTGTTTGATGCAGTTAGTAAGCATTTCATTAATGACCAAGCCAATTGGGATAGCTCTGTCGATATCAAGATAAAACGCCTCACATTGAAAATCCAAACGAATATTTCGATCATCAAGTGAAAATGCGGCTTGGAAATAGGAGCAAATGTTTCTGACATAAGTTTGGAAAGCGATGTGCCGGAGATCTTTTGTTTGATAGAGCTGCTGATGCAACAAGCTGAGGGCACCTACGCTGTCCCGACTGGATTCCAACGCCTTTCTGGCGGCCTCATGATGTACGTTGCGGCTATGCAAGCTTAGAATACTGTTCAAAAGTTGAAGATTATTCTTCGTCCGGTGATGCATCTCTCTGAATAACAAATCGTTTTCCTTGAGAGCTTCATCCTTCTTTTCAGCCTCCAGAGTCAATTGCTTTTGCTGTTTCATAATCTTGCGGAGAAAAAGGGTGATGGTGATCAATACACCGAGCAACAAGAGGCCAAAAACCAAGTACCAGATCCGTTGGGTTGCCTCTCTTTCCAAACGAAGCCGTTGTAGATGAATTAAGTTTTCCTTTTCCAGCAATTCAAACCGACCCTGCATTTCCTCCATAGCCCAGCGATTGCTTTCTTGATTGAGGCTGTCTGAAATAGCATTATATGCCTTCCAGCTTTCATTCGAAAGCTTTAAATCACCAGCCTGTTCGGCCGCCTTTGCCCGTTCCTTTAAGATGGCGCGCAATAATTCTTTTCTACCAGAATGCAAACTGAGCGCATAGGCTTCCTCAATCAGCTCCAGTCCCCGGGCTACCTGACGCTGCATGACTTCTACACTACCGAGATATGCCAGGCCAGATACCTTTTCGGGTGTCAGGTTTCTGGCTCCTGCAATGCCAGCTTCCAAATACCTCCTGCTTTCGGAAATGTTGCCGAGATTATAATGGGCCACCCCGATTCCTATTGCAATGTTTGGAATCTGGGTAACCACACCACTATACTGCATTGAAAGTAATTCTGCATCCAACAAAGCGTCAAGGCTTTCCGAATGCTGATCCAAATACGAAAAGGCAAGTCCTATATTATAGAGCCCGCTTATGATCCCTGCTGTGTCCCGTTCTGCCCTTTTGATGGCAAGTGATTTCTCATAAAGCACCAGGGCTTGGTCGTAGCGACGTTGTTGACGGTAAATAACCGCCATATTATTTAAAGCATACGATGTCCCCTCCAAATATTGCAAGGAATCTGACAATTCATATCCCATATGATAATATTTGACAGCGTCATGAAAGTTTCCGGTCATGTAATGTGAAACTCCTACCGCATTGAATAATTTAGCTTGACTAAGTTTGTCACCAGATTCTTGAGCGATCTCAATCGCATGGTCATATGTAAAAAAACTACTGTCTAATAGGTTTTTGGTCTCATAGGCCAATCCTTCCTGATAAAGACACCATATTTGTCCTGATGGAAAGCGGAGTTGGTGGGCAAGGTTAGTGCCAAGTCGGGCATAATAGATGGCCGAATCTGCATCAATCGACTGATAATAATAAGCCAAATCACGCAATATCCACACTTTGAAAGTGTCTGCTGGAGTATGTGTCAAACTATGCCGCAATTGGGAGATTTCATCCATTTGCGTCACAAAGATAGCCTGAAAGCTCCACATCATTGTGATGACTGCCTGTCTCAATTTTGTCGGTTTACACCTCAAACATAGACAAAATCATTGTATTTCCCCAAAAACAAAATCCGGGAAATGAATTCATCTCCCGGATTTTGTTTTTGCGATAATAGGTATGGGTTATTTTTCGGAATACCGTTTTCCCCATATTCATGCAAATTTGGGGAAAACGGTATTCCGAAAAAAGTGTGGAAATTTAGCGTTTGGATCCTCCACTTGGGTTGCTGCCAGAGCCGCTGCCCGGTTTGGCGATAGATCCTCGCATTTCGGTATCCGCCTGGATATTTTGGAATTTATAATAATCCATTACCCCTAAATTACCGCTTCTGAATGCCTCTGCCATCGCTAATGGCACCTGGGATTCGGCCTCGATTACTTTTGCACGGGCTTCCTGGGCCTTGGCGCGCATTTCCTGCTCGGTTGCCACCGCCATCGCGCGGCGTTCTTCTGCACGGGCATTTGCGACCTTCAGATCGGCTTCTGCCTGATCTGTTTGCAATTTCGCCCCAATATTTTCACCTATATCCATATCAGCTATATCAATGGATAGAATTTCAAATGCTGTCCCACTGTCCAGTCCCTTTGACAGTACCGTTTTGGAAATCCGATCCGGACTTTCCAATACTTCCTTGTGATTCGATGCCGAACCGATGGTGGAAACGATCCCTTCCCCTACCCTTGCCAAAATAGTTTCTTCACCGGCACCACCCACCAATTGATTAATATTGGCCCTGACGGTAACCCGTGCCTTGGCGATCAATTGGATTCCGTCCTTGGCCACAGCAGCTACCGGAGGGGTATTGATCACCCGGGGATTCACTGATAATTGCACTGCATCAAACACATCCCTTCCCGCAAGGTCGATAGCCGTAGCGAGTTTGAAATCAAGGGGAATATTGGCTTTATCAGCAGAAATCAATGCTTTTATAACATTATTGACATTTCCGCCTGCCAGATAATGGGTTTCTATATCGTTTGAAGTGATGTTCAATCCTGCCTTGGTGGAGGTAATCATCGCATTGGTCACCAAAGATGGAGATACTTTACGGAGGCGCATCAGCACCAGGTTCAACAGGTTGATCCTCACTCCCGAAAGCTGGGCGGTAAACCAAAGATTAACCGGCAAAATATATAACAAAAGGAAGAGGGCAACTATTGCTCCAACAATAAATAGAATAGGCATGAATGATGGATCCATAAACTCAGTGTTTTTAGTGAACCATAAAGGTAAGGAAATTCTTCCAAAATCCTGTTAGTATCCGGATAAAAATCTATTGGATGAATGCTGTAAATAACTGATCTTAGGAAATGCTCCAGCGCAATAAGCTGGCTCCCCAGGAAAAGCCTGCCCCAAAAGCTGTGAGTAACATCAGGTCCCCTTTCTTAAGATGATCCCGATGCTCCCAGATACAAAGCGGTATAGTCGCTGCTATGGTGTTGCCGTAATAAGCAATATTGATCAGGGTTTTCCCCCCGGCTATCTTCAATTCTTTACCGACCGCGTCAATAATCCGCTTATTGGCCTGGTGGGGAACCAGCCAATCCACCTCTTCAATAGTTAGGGTGTTTCTTTTTAGAATTTCCTGACAGGCTTCCGTCATGGACTGAATGGCTTGCTTAAATACGACTTTGCCGTTTTGTTGGATATGCCGCTTACTGCTACTCAACAATTCTTCGGTAAAGGGAAATAGTGAGCCTCCTCCCTCAATATTTAGAAATGCCGTGCCTTTTCCATTGCCCAGCAACAAACTGTCCATGATACCCAATTCCTCTGAGGGTTCGAGCCATACAACCCCAGCCCCATCTCCAAAGAGGATATTGGTAGAACGATCATATATATTAACGTAAGAACTGATTTTGTCCGCTCCCACAACCAACACATTCTTATGCCTTCCACTTTCCACCAATGCTGCACCAATATCCAGCACATGCAGGAATCCCGCACAGGCTGCATTGACATCAAAAGCGGTCACCTGTTCCAGATTGAGCTTTTCAGCCAGAATATTGGCTGTAGATGGCATCATCATATCTGGTGTTGAGGTGGCCACAATAATGGCATCTACCTTCTTGACATCTCTGGGGTAATGTTTCAGAAGGTCCTCAACTGCCTTGACAATCATGTCCGAGGTGCCAAGCCCATCCTGTAAGATTCTTCTTTCTCTGATCCCGGTGCGCTGGACGATCCATTCGTCCGAGGTGTCTGTAATTTTTTCCAGGTCGGCGTTCGTGCGCCTTTCCTCTGGCAAATATCCTCCAATGGCGGTAATCGCTGCGTACCGCTTCTTAAATCCTTCGTATCCCATAAACTGTGGCGCAAAAGTAAATAAAAATGGGAAGAGCGAGGCATGAAATCCAGAATTTTACATTCCAAATTCCATAACTCGGACTTCCCATTCAAAGCCAGAAAAAGGCGCCTGAATAAACCTTATTAGTTATTCTTGAGAATTTCCTCCATATCCAGGCCCAATGCATCAGCTACCCCTTGCCCATAAGCAGGGTCTGCCCGGTAGCAATTGAGCGCATGACGCTCCTGAATAAACTTCTCAGCACCCCCTACTTCGGCGGCAGTATTTGAAAATAATACCTGCTGTTGTGCCGGACTCATCAAACGGAATAAATTGCCAGGTTGTGTATAATAATCTTCATCTACACGGTGGTCATAATGTCCGCCTAATCCTCCGTCTCCAAGGGGAACCGCCGGTTCCACATGTTCTTTGGATTCAGCCCACTGGCCATAACTATTTGGTTCATAATGAATGGTGGAGCCTTCATTGCCATCCACCCGCATTGCACCATCACGATGGAAATTGTGGAATGGGCATTTCGGGGCATTGACCGGAATCTGATAGTGATTTACCCCGAGGCGATAACGTTGTGCGTCGCCGTAGGAGAACAGACGTCCCTGCAACATGCGGTCTGGAGAATAACCCATACCCGGCACTACGTTGGCGGGATTGAATGCAGCTTGTTCCACATCAGCAAAGTAATTTTCCGGATTGCGGTTGAGTTCCATTACTCCGACTTCAATCAGCGGATAGTCGCCTTTTGGCCAGACTTTGGTCAGGTCAAAGGGGTCAAAACGATAGTCCCAAGCATCATTTTCCGGCATCACCTGAATCATCAGCTTCCATTTTGGGAAATCACCCTTTTCAATGGCATCAAACAGATCCCGCTGATGGCTTTCGCGGTCTCTCCCAATCACTGCTGCGGCCTCATCATTGGACAGGTTTTCGATTCCCTGCTGGCAACGCCAGTGGTACTTTACCCAAAACCGTTCATTGTCGGCATTAACCAGGCTAAAGGTATGGCTTCCGAATCCATGCATATGACGGTAGGATTTTGGAATCCCGCGATCACTCATAACGATTGTAACCTGATGCAGAGCTTCTGGCAACAAAGTCCAAAAATCCCAGTTGTGATTGGCACTACGCAAATTTGTTTTAGGATCCCGTTTCACTGCCTTGTTCAGATCAGGAAATTTATAAGGATCCTTGAAGAAAAATACGGGTGTATTATTTCCTACCAAATCCCAGTTTCCCTCCTCGGTGTACATTTTCACTGCAAATCCCCGGATATCCCGTTCAGCATCTGCTGCACCGCGCTCCCCGGCAACTGTAGAAAACCGAACGAACAGATCTGTTTTTTTGCCGATTTCCGAAAACACTTTGGCTGTGGTGTACTTTGTAATGTCATTGGTCACGGTAAATGTACCGAACGCTCCCGACCCCTTGGCGTGCATCCTTCTTTCCGGTATGACTTCACGGTCAAAATGCGCCAACTTTTCCAGAAACCAGAAGTCCTCTAACAACATAGGACCCCGGTAACCAGCGGTTTTGACATTTTGATTCTCCGCAATAGGCCGGCCAGACACCGATGTCAACTTTTTCTTTTCCATTTTAAAAAAACTTGTATTTGTTATATGATGAATTATTTAATTACACGACAGTACTCTATCTAAATGATAATACTCTAAATGATGAAATGTTTAAGTATAGTGACAGTTTTAAAGATAACAAAAATCCTTAATATCTTTATAATTTTAAAATAAATCTTACCTTTACTTGCAATGAAATCGCTGGAGACTAAAAAATGGAGGCTTTGGATGCTGCTCGCTGCATACGTGGCCCTGTTGGCACATGCCTTTGTGCCACATCACCATCATAGTGATTTCACGGCCTATGTCAATATCAAATCCTGCCCTCACGATCACCATGATCATTCATCGGCAGAGTACCCAAACGCTAACCATTCAGGGGATTGCGAAACCCTAAAAAACGTTCTCCTATCGCATGCTTTTTCCGAAGCCTTCCAATTTTCAGCAGAACCCATATTATTATTTCCAGAAATATTTTTGAATTCTGGCTTGCCTCCCATTAAAGAAATGTCTGCTAATACCGGCATAAGATTGCGATGGGACTCGGCACCTATACCTGATTCATTTACCGAAAACACCAACCGAAGGGGCCCTCCCTCCCTGGTTTAAATGTTTTATTCTGAAAATTTCGGAATAAAATAGTCAAGGGGCAAAAGGTATAATTGAATTACGAATTAATTTATGAAAAAATTTATTTTGGGTGCATTGATTTGCAGCTTTTTTCTATTTTCTTGCCAATCAAGGAATGCAGAAGGCAATAAGTCAGGGAATCACAACCATTCACATAATGATCACTCGCATGATCACGGGAGCCACGATCACGATCACAACCACGATCATGATCACGACCGCAACCATGACCACGACCATGACCATGAATTGGAAGATGGGCAGGTTGAATTGTCAAAGCAACAATTTGAACGCTTGGGCTTGCAATTGGAAACAGTTGGTATAAGACCATTCTCCCAGATCATCAAAACTGCGGGACAACTGGAAGCCGCAACGGGACAAGAAGTGGTACTAAGTGCCCGAAGCAGTGGCATTATTTCATTCGCAAACCGAAATTTGACTTCTGGAAGGGCCGTAAGCCGTGGAGAAGCCCTGGCTTATATCTCTGACAAAAACATGGTGGATGGAGAGGTATTAAATCGTCAACGGATATTATTGGCACAAGTTGAACAAGAATACGAACGGGCACAGCTATTGATGCGTGATTCTCTTATTTCAAAGGCTGATTTTAATCAGGCCAGGACCAATTTCGAAGCTGCCCGCCTCCAATATCAAACCCTGGAGTCTGGGGCTACCGAACGAGGAATTACGTTGAACAGTACCCTCTCCGGTTACTTAAAGAACCTATGGGTCCAAGAAGGTGCATATGTCAATGCCGGGGATGCTATAGCCACGGTAACCACCCTTCAAAAATTGCGCTTACGTGCAGATTTGCTGGAAACTTATGCTTCTCAGTTGCCTTTTATCCATTCGGCAAATATCAAAACAGCAGATGGCCATTCGGTTTATGATTTATCCACACTCAATGGACGACTGGTTTCATACGCC
>DATGNG010000009.1:0-3799 GCA_035306865.1 Sphingobacteriaceae bacterium | reverse complement strand
TTAATTATGGGCTGTGTGTCCGCTTCGCTTTGCCCGCTCCCCCAAGGCCCATAATTAAAATACATTCCTTTTGAGGGCAGAGAGGAGACCTTCTGAATTTCCGGTTCTCCAAATTTAAATCAGGGGTGTTGCGTGGGCTGTGTGTCCGCTTAGCTTTGCCCGCTCCCCCAAGGCCCATAATTAAAATACATTCCTTTTGAGGGCAGAGAGGAGACCTTCTGAATTTCCGGTTTTCCAAATTTAAATCAGGGGTGTTGCGTGGGCTGTGTGTCCGCTTCGCTTTGCCCGCTCCCCCAAGGCCCATAATTAAAATACATTCTTTTTGAGACAGGAGTTAAGAGAGGAGACCTATCACAAGGCCAGATGGTAGATCCGGATCCGGGGATCCAGCTCCGCAAAATCCTGATCGGCTCCCGCCGGAATTTTCTCTCTGAAAATCCCATACATAGCCGATCCACTGCCGCTCATAGACGCATATGCGGCTCCCAGATCGTACATCATGGCCTTGATTTTGGGCAAAACCGGATAATTATCAAACAAGCTTTTTTCAAAATCATTTTCAATGGAATTTTGCCATTGGTCCAGCGGAGAATGGATAAGCGTTTTTAGATTACCGCTGGTATTTCTTGGAATACAGGACTGGTACGCCTGGGCAGTACTGATATGCAGAGCGGGCCACACCAGAAGCAACTGCAATCCTTTTAGATCCAACTCGATTTCTTCAAAGCTGGTCCCGGTTTGGGTAGCAAAAACAGCTTTGTTTCGGATAAAGAAGGGGCAGTCAGAACCAATTTTTTCCGCATATTCTTCCAGCTTTTCGTCAGAAAGACCCAATCGAAACTCCTCATTCAATGCCCTTAAGGTGGCCGCCGCATCCGAGGAACCTCCCCCCAAACCGGCCCCCATCGGGATCGTTTTGTGCAGATGGATCTCCACCGGAGGCAGACCAAACTCCTGTTTCAGTAAATAATATGCCCGCATACAGAGATTGTTTGCACCGGAGTCCGGAATGGACAATCCGGTGGGGAAAAAGCGGATTTGATCCGCTCGAATGATTTCGACCACATCATATAATGGAATCGGATAGAACACCGTTTCCAGATTATGGTAGCCATCGGGCCTACGGTTAATGATCTGAAGTCCCAGATTGATTTTGGCATTGGCGAATTGTATCATGATCTAAAAATTACATGCTGGCTGGCGGTGAATAAATCTCTCCAGACCCGGTTAATGGGCTCGGAACAGGTGGCACCCCGTATTCCGGTTTTAGGGTATAAAGCTGAAATCATGGTATAGCCGTCCTGAATCATTTTTCTGCTCACTAAGCTAATTTCCTCGAGCATTGACAGCGGAATTTCTCCTGTATGGCTCAATTGGTACCAGGATGCATCGGCAAGTCTGTAAAATTTTTCTACCTGTTCCTTTAAGCTGGTTTTTGCCTTGCGGAATAGGTCCGGCGCTGAATCCTGCCCCAGATCCAGAAACTTCCTGAACATACCCAAATAATTGGCTGCCAGTGTCAATTCCGCAAATTGCACAAAGGGAAACCTGTAAATAGGTCCATCCATGACAGCATATACCGGATCAATAAGAAAAGAACGTTCCGGTCCCACCCGGCAATCCCTGATCCGGAATGAATGGCTGGCCGTTGCCTTCAGTCCCATAGTTTCCCAATCTTCTACCCTTTCCACCTCATCACGGAGGAAATAAAACGATCTGATCAAAGGATTGCCCGCCTGGTCCAGCACAGAGACTGCTTTGTCCAGCACCAGACAATTTACCGTGAAAATCGTGTTGTGCGGTGCTCCCGTGGCATATTTCCAATCCCCGTTGACTACATAACCATCGCCTTCCCGGCGAGCCACCCCGCTCGCCATTCCACTTCCTCCAAAACACACCGCCTCATCCGCAAACATCTCCGGCACCACCGAAGGATCCAAAAACCCCACAAACCAGGAGGCTCCGCTGCACAGGGTAATCGTCCAACCGAGGCTCCCGTCCAGCCAGGCAAGCTCTTCCTCCAGCCTCAGTGCTTCCGGCAGCCCCATTTCCAATCCGCCCAGGGATTGGGGCACAAAAATTTTAAAAAGCCCATTCTTGACAATAAAATCCAATTGCCTGTCAGTCAGGCAGCCCAAAGATTCCGCTGCAGCGGCTTCCCCGGCCAGCAAAGCCGAGTCCTCAGCCGAAAACCATTTATCCATCATTCCTGTACCTCCCCTGAC
Source organism: Sphingobacteriaceae bacterium (assembly GCA_035306865.1). Classification (GTDB taxonomy): domain Bacteria; phylum Bacteroidota; class Bacteroidia; order Sphingobacteriales; family Sphingobacteriaceae; genus DASRQK01. Next base: position 1,574 of record DATGNG010000009.1, on the reverse strand, counting down.
CGTCCGGCAATGATTTTCCGCCATTCAAAATAACCGAAAACAGCCACAATAAACAAAAAGAGTGTCAGCAATGAATAGAGGGGCAATCCCTTGTAGGCCAGTAAGGGAATGGCCAATGCATTACTGATATTGAGTAGCAGCCAGTTCTCGATCTTGCGGCGGGCCAGCAGCCACATTCCCGCCCAGGCGGTAGCCGTCACCAAACTATCCCATACTGGTACCGAAGAATCCGTAAAACTGATCAATGCCCAGTATAAAAGCGGCACGCCCAGCAGCACAATGCCGAAGGTGATCCCCCACTCCTGCCGGGAAGAATAACTGACCTGCACCACCTTTGTCCCTACACCCGTGTTCCAGTGCCACCAGCCATAAATGCTCATCAGCAGATAGTACAGATTCAGCAATACCTCTGCATACAGACCGGCATCGTAAAGCACATATAAAGTAATCAATACCGATGCGATCCCAAATGGATAGAGCAGCACCTTGTTGGACTTGGCAAGTAATACCTGCACCACCCCAAAACCCACGCCCAGATACTCCAGCAGGGAAGTCTGCCGCAATTGCACCATAAAATCCCCAAACCATTCCCTTAGCTCTTCCATTGATTTGATATGGATTTTAAAATGTAATTATTCATTTGATACAATTTCAACCAAATATAAGAGTTAAACGATAAAAATGAGTGGGAAGTTTTATAGATAGTCATTTCCAGGCGCATCAAATGTATCCCAAGTTTGGTATTACCCATCGTTTTTTACACATTTGTAGAAATAAAGAACTAACATTATCAATTTAAGAATATATGAAATTACTTGAGGGAAAAACCGCATTGGTCACCGGTGCATCAAAGGGGATCGGTCGTAAAATCGCAGAAAAATTTGCTGAACACGGAGCAAATGTCGCATTCACTTATCTATCATCGGTGGAAAAGGGACAGGCGCTGGAAGCTGAATTGCAGGCTTACGGCACCCAGGTCAAAGGCTATCGCTCCGATGCTTCCAAATTTGATGAAGCCGAAAAACTAATCAATGATATCGTGGCAGATTTTGGCACCATAGATATTGTGGTGAATAATGCCGGGATCACTAAAGATGGTCTGTTGCTGCGGATGGGCGAAGCCGACTGGGATGCGGCGCTGGATATTAACCTCAAATCCGTATTCAATGTCACTAAAGCAGCCAGTAAGATCATGATGAAAAACCGTAAAGGCTCTTTTATCAATATGAGTTCGGTGGTCGGGGTGCAGGGCAATGCCGGGCAGGCCAATTATGCTGCCTCCAAAGCGGGGATTATCGGATTTTCCAAATCGGTAGCCAAGGAACTCGGCTCGCGTAATATCCGCACGAACGTGATCGCTCCGGGCTTTATCCGTACGGAAATGACCGATGTGCTGGATCCGAAAGTCGTGGAGGGCTGGGAACAAAGCATACCCTTGAAGCGGGCCGGAGAACCGGAAGATGTGGCCAATGCCTGTGTCTTTCTGGCTTCAGATCTCTCGTCCTACATCAGCGGACAGGTGCTACCGGTCTGCGGTGGGATGTTATAAGTAACCTGTAACGATTTTCCGTTTT
>DATGNG010000008.1:0-4620 GCA_035306865.1 Sphingobacteriaceae bacterium | reverse complement strand
ATCAGGCGTGCGCCCACGCTCATTTCTCCGGTTTTGCTATTGAAAATGTAGATGTTACCATCCAGGCTGACTCCGGTTACTGCAATATAGACCAGATCTCCATCGACAGCTATCCCCTGATATTGCCCAAAATCCAGCTCCTCTTCATTGGAAAGATTCATTTTGGTTGCCGTCCGTTGATTGAGATTTACCTGAGCAATATATCCACCCTCACGGCCGATGTTGTAGATGACATATCCTATTCCATTTCCAGCGTACCGCCAGGACTCGATATAACTATCCTTCACACCCAACGCCTCATCCAGACTAAATACATAGCTGTTGTCAAATTCATTGTTTGAATTGATCCGGATAATATGTGAGCCGCCTGTCCCGGCAAGTTCCCGATGGGTAGCCTGATAAATACTTCCATCATCTGCAACATAGGACATGGGGCTGCGGTACCCACTATTGTCACCAGTCGCGACAGTTGAAGAGATGATACGTGGGTTTTCCAGAGAAGGATAATCAACGATTACGGTTTTAGTACCCAAACGAGGGGCGGATCCATCTGTAGTGGTTGTTCCGGGAACATATTTTCGCATCCAGGTACCGATCATCAACTTATCACCTGCCTTGTTCAGCACGGGTGCATCCAGACGAAAAATATGATAGCCTTGCGACTGCTCTTCGGGAGATAAGGCAAGCTCAAATTCTCTGGTACCAATGATACGGGGGTTTTCCAGGTCAATGGCCAGCACCACAGCTGTGCCTTTGATCCCTTTGAATTCGGCTTGTTCTCCTTCGCCCTCAAACACGTTTACAATATCCTTGACATTGACGGCAACCCCTGCAGTTTCGCTGACTTTGACCCATCTGGGTGAAGTTCCTACATAAGGCGCAGTATTGACGGCCGACCCTACTTCTGTGAAACTATTTCCGCCATCTACCCGGTATTTATTAAATACACCTCCATCTGCACCGGTATATTGGATATTGTAGAGGAATTTTCCATCGTGGGAGGCCTGTAATCTGGCAGTACGATTGGACTTGACATGCTCGCCATGGTCAAATACACTGACCGAAAATTCGGGGTTCTGGGCATCTTCAGGTTTGATACTATAAACCATGGTTCCTGCATTCCCATCTCCAGGTTCGGTTTGCATCAGGGCACCTGCCAGGGTAATCCATCGATCGGATTCAACTGGATCAGTTGGTTCGGGACCATCGCCATTTTTACTGCATCCAGTTATTGTAAAGGCTGCAACCATTCCTACTGCCAACAGCTTATTGAAAAAATTATAATTCATGATTTTATATTTAATAGATGTTAAAAATGATTAATTGTATAATTCAGTTTAAGGTAAAGTGCCCGTCCGGGCTTCTGCACGGCAAAATTGTCATAGATTTCGGCGTTGAATACATTTTTGACATCGAGACTGAGGACAAGTTTGCGATGGGGGAATAGGTAACTGGCACCCAGATCCTGGGAAAATTGTCTGGGGGTCATGGTGTTATTGGACTTGATCCAAATGGTGTTGAAGGGATCAACATATCCAAAATTGTAGTGTAAATTCAAAATGGAGGACTTTTGAAAAATGGAATATAGCCGGTAATGCACACTGGTATTCAAGGTGAAAAAAGGCTCGTTTGGTAATTGTTTATTATACCTTTCCAAACGCATACCAGTAGCAGGATCGAATTCCTTCTTGAACAGTGCATTGAATTTTGAAAAATTCAACATGGCATTGAGACGGTCGGCAAATGCATAATTCAACTCTCCTTCAAATCCAATAGATTGAGCCAATCCCAGATTTTCAAATGGCATCACCTCCACTGCTTCATTCACCAACCTGTCCTCCGCTTTTCTTACTATTTTATCTTTGATATTTCTGGCAAAGCCTGTACCCGACATCGATACTTTATGCCGCTCAAGGGATAGGATATCCAACCTAAACCCAAAATTGAGATTATTGCTGATTTCTGGTTTCAAATTCGGATTGGCCACAATATTCTCTTCCGGTCCCCCAAAAATTTCCGTTTCCGCCGGCATACGAACCGCTTTTTCGGCAGAGGACAGTAAAAGTATGCGCGGACTCAATGAATATGAAACGGCCAGCCCATATCCCAGTGTCTGGCGGTGATCCTGAGTACGGTTTTCGGCATACACGTTTTGGCCATCAATGGTCTGCACATAGGGGTCGATTCGGTCGATTTCCTGCTGATACCATTTGGCAAACAAATTCGTTCTCAACCTTCTTTCAAACATTTGCGATTCATAAGCAAGCGAGGTTACATTTTTGCTAAGTGCGCTGGTACTTTGATAGAGTTGTTCTGCCACATGCCTGATCCGGTCATGATCCTGCCTATCCACCGTATAGAAAACATGATTGAGTCTCAGGCTGTGGCTCCGATTGAGTTCGTACTCCAAATCAGATCGTATATTCACGATTTTCCGGTTGATGTCATTCATGGTGGGTGCATTTTGCTGGGCCCCACTGGAAGTTTTGATTGGCACTCCGTGGAATCCTATCATCTTTTCTCCTGACCAATTATAATTCCAGCTCACCGTATCCTGTACATACTGATCCCGATCACTATATACTCCATTCAACCTCAGGTGCAGTCCTTCCGTCAATAAATGCGATTTGCTATAATTCAAGCTCAACACATGAGCTTCAGATTGAGTAAATCGTCCCATATAGGGTTGTGTCATGTATTGACCGTGCTGTATTTCGTTATAAGTACTGCTGCCATTGTAACCAAGCATCAGAGCATCAGCCCATGCCACATCAGTAAACCCCAATTCAAACCTCCCGCCCAATGTTTTATAAGCGTCAAAAAAACGTTTAGCCCTGGTATGTTCCATGGTACCATCGGGTAAGGTATTGCGGGCAAATTTTCCCCAAATCTCATAATCGTTATCCGAATAGCTATAAAATAATGACCCTCGGGCGGTCAAACCGGATTTGACATTGCGAAAAATCCCACTAAGGTCAGATTGGAGAGTGTTAAAGGAACCATAGGAAACCGAGGCTGACAGCGTATTCTGTGCTGCCTCCTTTTTCAAAACCACGTTTATTGCCCCACCCAAAAGATCACCGGACAGATGGGCAGGCAACACGCCCTTATAGACTTCAATCCTTTCGATCATGGATGGAGGAATATTGCTGAGGTTGAAGGAGGAGCCGTAGGTGGAGATTTCTATACCATCGATAAAAATCCCCACAGCCCTGCCGGACATTCCATTGAGGTTATAATCGACCTGCGCACCAAGTCCGCCATTTTGACGAACCCGGACCCCCACTGTACGATCCAGCAATTCGTTGGTCTGCACATTGCGGAGGGCGGCTTGCTTCGTTTCGATCACATTAGCGGCAAATCCACTTCTTTCGATTTCCCGTTTGGCAGATTGCCGAGTGACGGAAACTTCTTCTATGTTTACTTTTCGATCCGCCTGGGAATTCTTCAGGGTATCCGAATTCGGAATATTTTGGATTCTATTGTGCTGCTGGCTGTTGCTTTGTGCAAAGAGTGGAGTATAAACTGGTGTGAAAATTAAGCTGAATATAATAAAAAGTAAGTGCCGTATTTGAATATTTAAGAATGCTCTATCCATTGTTATAACTTGTAAAACCGGCTTTCACCGTAAGTATCTGAATCTCTTTATTTTTATTTAGATTAAATCTAAACAGCGGCAAAGATAGAGGCTATTTTGAAATTTCAAAAGAAAACTTTAAAAAAATTAGGTGGCTTCGGGCAGCGGTTCTTGGTATTTAAAACTGCTTTTTGGGGGTGGTGGGGATAAAATCCTTGAGATAGAAAGGTTCGAAGTAGGTTAAATCCTCAAAATGCTGCTGAATATAAGCTTGATACGCTAATCCACTTAGGTACGCTGCATCTGCTTGTATTCCTGGCACCACCTTCACCTGGGGGTGATTGAGGAAAAGTTTTTCAAATTTATCCGCACCACTGCCAAACAAAGATATTTCCTGATCTGATTCGAGAAAATCAAAATAATTTTCATCGATAATCTCTGCTGAAGTAGCACGAATCAATTCCATCTTGGCTGAATAGATGGCCATATACACTTCCATTCGGCGAGCATCAATCATGGGGCACAGCAAAGTATTGGAGCTTTGGTCTGATATATGGTTAGCCTGAAAACCTATGGCAAGCATAAGCAGGGAGTCAACCGCAATAAGCGGAAGGTTGGCTGCAAAACAAATACCTTTGGCGGTGGAAACCCCAATACGCAATCCGGTATAGGAACCCGGACCTTTGCCCACCGCTACCGCTGCCAGATCCGAATATTGCAAGCGCTGCTCTTCCATCAATTGGGCGATTTGCGTTGTCAAGCTGGAGGCATGCACATTGTGGCCATCGGCATGAATGACTCCCAAGCTCTTCCCATCCCTGGACAGAGAAACCGTGCAAACCGGCGTGGATGTGTCGAGCTGAAGGATGAATGCGGACATAGTTCAAACTTAATTATTTTCGGGTAAAAACAAAATCAAGAGGCAAAAATAAAATCAGGGAACGGGATTATGATTAGGGAACGGGGTCATGCCCATGTCCACCCCAGGGATGGCAACGGGAGATTCTTTTGATGGTCAACCATCCTCCCTTGAAAGGGCCGTG
>DATGNG010000007.1:0-9061 GCA_035306865.1 Sphingobacteriaceae bacterium | reverse complement strand
CCCCACCATGACCTGCCTCAATGAACGGTCGTTCATGTCCATCACCCTCTTCCAGGCAATGGTGCGGGGATCTATCTGTAAATTTTCTTTATGCTGCCGCTGCAGGTGATTGTCAATAAGTGCCGCCAGGAGATTGTGGGCCTTTTCCACCGCAGAAAAATCTCCGGTAAAGTGCAGGTTGATATCCTCCATTGGCAGCAACTGGGATTTTCCTCCCCCTGTGGCGCCACCCTTGATCCCAAACACCGGACCCAGCGATGGCTCCCTTAACACAACCACAGCTCTTTTGCCAATCTGGTTCAAGGCATCGGATAAACCGATTGAGACGGTGGTCTTCCCCTCACCGGCCGGGGTGGGCGAAATGGCCGATACCAGCACCAGTTTATTCTGTGCTATTTTTTCCTCATCAATTAAAGAAAGTGGAAGTTTGGCCTTGTAGTGACCGTAAAGTTCTAATTGTTCCTGATCCAACCCCAGAGATTCGGCTATCAGGGTGATCGGTAATATTTGTGCCCCGCGGGCAATTTCCAAATCTGTCATGACTATATACTCTATTACTAAGCTATAAACAAAGGAACAACATGTTCCCATGAATAGCCATGACAGCAGTCATTATTTAGACTGATTTAAGCTTTTTTTGGATGTCCTGCACGTAGGTTTTAAACTTTTTGTCGGTTTCGATCAGATCCTCTACAGTCTGGCAAGCATAGATCACGGTCGAGTGATCGCGCCCTCCGAAGAATGCACCTATGGATTTGAGCGAGGTCTTGGTGTGATTCTTGGCCAAATACATGGAAATCTGACGGGCTTGAACAATCTCCCGTTTGCGGATCTTGGATTTCACCATTTCCACAGGTACTTCAAAGTAATCACAGACCAGTTTCTGTATGTAGTCCATGGATATTTCCTTGGTGGAATTTTTGATGAAGTTCTTGAGCATGGATTTGGCAAGGTTCAGGTCCACCTCTTTTTTATTGAGGGTAGCCTGAGCTAAAAGAGACACCATTGCTCCTTCCAGTTCCCGCACGCTATTGTCGATCTGTTCGGCTACGTATTCGATCACATCATCAGGCAGTTCGATACCGTCACTGTACATTTTTTTCTGAAGAATGGCCATGCGGGTTTCCAGGTCGGGGACCTGAATATCGGCAGACAAGCCCCATTTGAAACGGCTCAACAGGCGCTCCTCCAGGCCGGCCAGATCCTTGGGTGGTTTATCCGCAGTCAGGATAATCTGCTTTTCAGACTGGTGCAGATGATTGAAAATATGGAAGAAAATATCCTGGGTCTTCTCCTTACCGGCAAAATTGTGGATATCATCCATGATGATCACATCCATGGCCTGGTAGAAATTGACAAAATCGTTGATCGTATTGTTCTTGAGGGAATCCACAAATTGCTGGCAAAACTTCTCACAGGCAACGTAAATCACCAGCTTGTCGGAATATTTCTGCTTGATCTCGTTGCCGATTGCCTGCACCAGATGGGTTTTTCCAAGGCCCACCCCGCCATAAACCATCAGCGGATTGAAAGAGGTGCCTCCGGGGCGGCCTGCCACCGCATACCCCGCAGATCTGGCCAAACGGTTACATTCACCCTCTATAAAATTATCGAAGGTATAGTTTTGATTTAACTGGGGATCCACCTGCAGCTTCTTGAGACCGGGGATCACAAAGGGGTTCTTGATGTCTTTATTGAGGGATACGGGAATGGGCATGGACTGCCTCTTTCCTTCTGCCCCGTTCCCATTGGAGGGAATGTTAGTGGTATATGGATTGCTCGTAGATGATTTTTCTACTACAATATTATATTCCAACCGACCATTCTCACCCAATTGCTTCTTGATCGTCTTGCGAAGGAGCCCCACATAATGCTCCTCAAGCCATTCGTAAAAAAACAAACTTGGTACCTGAATAGTCAAAACGTTGCCTTCCAATCTCACCGCCTTTACAGGCTCAAACCATGTCTTGTAACTCTGTGCCGGAATATTATCTTTTATGATCTGAAGACAATTATTCCAAACACTGACACTCGTTTTTTCCATTCGTTATTTCTTAATAAATTGATTCCCAATGATTGACTTAAAAATGTGGATAACTTTTCCTAAAAACGAAGATGACAAAAATAAATCACCTAAAAAATAAAAAAGAAAAATAATACTTAACTACCAAATAATGAGCTAAATATAATGTAAAACATTGTCTCAAACCTACTGAAAAACGCACTCAGATAATTTTTTGCACATTATCCCTGATTGTAATTAAGGTCATCAAAATTGGCTCGCTAAATATAGACAAAACTTCTACATCTTCCAAAGAAAAATAAACAGATTGTTAAAGAAAAATAAACAAGTCGGGTTTTTGATCCGTATATCTTATATTTGCTGATTAGAGAAAAGGAAAGAAATGCAATTTAAGGATATTCAAGGACACGAAGATATCAAAGCTCGACTAATCGGCACTGTCCGGGAAAATCGGGTGAGCCATGCACAGTTGTTTTTCGGACCCGAGGGAAATGGGGGGTTGGCGCTGGCTATTGCTTATGCCCAATATCTCAATTGTACTAACCGGAGTGAGGAGGATAGTTGTGGGGAATGTGGCAATTGCCGGAAGTACCAAAAATACATTCACCCTGATCTTCATTTTTCTTACCCCTTTTTTGCCAAACATAGGGAAGATACGGCAGCAACCTATATACAAACCTGGCGGGAGGCCCTGCAAAAGAATCCTTACCTCGGCATGGAGGACTGGCGGGCGCATTCTGAAGTGGAAAACAAGCAGGCCAATATCAATATCGCCGAAGCACATGATATTATAAAAAAACTGAGCCTTAAAGCTTTTGAGGCTGAATATAAGGTGCTAATCATGTGGCTACCGGAGTATCTGGACAAACAGGGCAATGCGCTGCTCAAACTGATAGAGGAACCGCCGGAAAAAACTTTGTTTCTTTTGGTATCTGAAAATATGGATCGTATCCTGACCACTATTCTCTCCAGGACTCAATTGGTCAAGATCCAACCCTACCCATCAAATATCGTAGGGGCTTATTTGCAGCAAGAATTTGATTTGACAGGCGAGCAGGTGGAGGAAATCGCCCTGATGAGCGAAGGGAATATAAGCTTGGCCCAACGCTTTGCTGTAGAGCTGGAGGAACCATTTTTCGAAATCATGGTGCAGTGGCTGCGGTATTGCGTGACCGATTCAGGAAAATCACTTATTTTATTTTGTGAATCAGAATTGGCAGGATTGGGAAGGGAAAATCAGAAGAGTTTTCTGCGATATACCCTATCCATGATGCGTGCTGCAGTACTTGAAAAGTCAGGGGCAGGGGCCATCCAAGCTCTTTCCGGAAGGGCAAGGGAATTTGTTCGGAAGTTTTCAGCAACTTATTCTCTGGAGCAGATGGAGGAGATGATTATCCAATTGGAGGAATCAATTTTTCATATTGAACGCAATGCAAACGCCAAGTTATTGTTTTTAGATTTATCTTTGCGATTGGTTTTATTATTTAAATACAATACGTTCCGCCAAAAAGCGGACTCAATTATATAAACGATAGATTATGGGATGCAACGGATGTGCATCCGGCGGCGGGTGTGGAACTGGTTCTACACCAGCAGGTTGTCAAAACAATGGTGCCTGCATGACGAGCGGATGTAATAAACTGGATGTTTACGATTGGCTGAGCCAAATGGACATGCCAACTAACTATAAACCTTTTAATATTGTAGAAGTCAGATTCAAAGGTTCACGAAAGGACTTCTATGTCAATCACGAGAATCTTTACCTGGAAATGGGCGAACCGGTCGTTGTAGAATCGCCAACAGGTGGTTACGACTTGGGGCACATCTCCCTGACCGGGGAGCTCGTCCGACTGCAAATAAAGAAAAGCCGGACCAAACAGGAAGATATTGCCAAGAAAATTTACCGGAAACCTTCTGAGCACGATCTGGCCAAATGGCAGGCCGCCAAGGATCTGGAGTGGGAAACCATGCATCGTGCCCGTACCCTGGCCCTGAACCTGGGGCTTTCTATGAAGATTTCGGATGTAGATTATCAGGGTGACAAAACCAAGGCTACCTTTTATTATACAGCCGAAGGTAGGGTGGATTTCAGGGAGCTGATCAAAAAGATGGCCGAAGCGTTTCGTATCCGCATCGAAATGCGGCAGATTGGCATGCGTCAGGAGGCCAGTCGTCTGGGGGGCATTGGATCCTGTGGACGGGAATTGTGCTGTTCAACCTGGCTAACTGACTTCAAAACGGTGTCAACATCGGCGGCCCGTTACCAGAATCTTTCCCTCAATACTCTCAAATTGGCCGGGCAATGCGGAAAACTAAAATGCTGTCTCAATTATGAATTGGATAGTTATATGGATGCCCTGAAAGATATCCCCAACAATGTGGACCGAATCGAAACTCAACGCGGTATTGCTTTTTTGCAAAAAACCGATATTTTCAAGAGAATCATGTGGTTCAGTCATCCGGGAGAAGAAAGCTGGATGGCCATTTCGGTGGATCGGGTAAACGAAATCAAAAAATTGAATGAATCCGGGCAAAAGCCTGAGGAGCTGGGCATGGAAATGGATGAGGCTCCGGTGGATAAAGACGCAACATTCGATTATGAGAATGTAGTGGGGCAAGAAAGCTTGACCCGACTTGATGACAAGAACAAGAAACGCAAGAAGAGTAAGGGGCCGCGGAATAAAAAGGGTGCAAAACCAGTTGGAGCAGCGAAGCCTGCGGCTGGCGCATCCAGTGGGGCTGCCAATGAATCAGGTAAGGCTCCAAAGCGGGCCGGATCTGCTGGAGGGAGAGGAAAGCCGGCTGAAGGGCGCAGGAAAGTCTCAGAAGGCCCTGGTGAGCCCAAGGCAGGCCCTGGCAAACCCACAGAAGGAAATAAGGAAAAAAGAGGTCGCAGAAGACCCGCTGGAAATAAAGGGAAGTCTGCAGGCGATAATGCCGGGCAACAAACTTGATAGCAGGACAACAGATTTGATAAATGATCAGAAAATTAAAATTTGGCTGGTGGCAATGCTTATTTATTCTGGCTGTATTCTCTTCCGTAGCCGGATGTAGCCGTGATCAGGTACTGGCCGATCAATTTCTACTTATCCCCGACCGATCCTGGGAATTAATGTATCAGCCGGAAATGACTGTTCATGTAAAAGAGCAAAAGGGCCCCTATAATGTATTTGTCAATCTTAGGCACACCGACCAGTATAGATATTCCAATATTTTTCTTCTGATCCACCAAAAAAGAGAATCGGATGCCCTGACAATGGACTCAGCACGAACCAGATCGTTTGGTAATGCCCCGGAAAAAGTCTCAAAACGGGTAGAACTGATCCTGGCCGAACCTGATGGACGGTGGACCGGAAGCCATAGCGGCAACCTGTACACCAGCCAGCAATTAGTGTGGAAAGACTATTTTTTTCCTGACACTGGTGTTTTTGTACTTGCTCTTGAGCAAAATATGAGGGAAAATCCATTAAAGCATGTAGTGGCTGCTGGACTTCGGATCGAGTTGGTGCAAAAAAGATGATCATTCGAATTCTGGATTTAATTTTCCGCAATAACATATGCCTTTCAGGGAATACAAAGTTCCGAGAAATGAATTCAAAACTCGGAATTAGGTTTTTTGAGAATGGGGGGATCAGGAAAATTCCACTTCCCTGATTCCGAAATCGACTACATGCCCATTGAAATTCAGCTGTAGCCGACCCTGCATAGTGACACCAACGATTTTGCCGCAAACAGGGACACCGTCAATCAGATAAGTCGCCTCTTCATTGTAACGATAAAGTTTTTTGACATATTGTCCGAGTAGCCAGGGAGTAGCCGAAAGCTCCATTCCTTCATAATTGGATTCGACTGCGGCGCAAAGTCCGGTCAGAAGATCGGTCAATTCATATTCCTCCCCAGTCAACAAACGCATGGAAGTAACTTTTTCACGGATGTCTTCGGGGAATGAGGTTTGATTTACATTCAGGCCTATCCCTATAATAGAATGTTTCCAGCGACGACCCGAAATGATGTTTTCAATAAGAATACCGGCTATTTTCCTTCCTTCCACATAAATATCATTTGGCCATTTGACCTGCACTACATGATCAGGCAGAAGCCTTTGAAGAAATTCGACCAGGGCCAGACTCACTACAATAGTGATCGCAAACTGATGGCCGGGGGCGGTGGAAACAGGATTGAGGAGCAGGCTAAACGTTAGATTTTGCCCAGGCTCACTCACCCAGACAGCTCCCATTTGACCCTTACCTGCAGTTTGATGGACTGCCAATATAACAGTCCCTTCGGGTAATGGCGTAGATTTTGACAATTCTTCTTTCAAATAGTCATTGGTAGAGGGGACTGAAGCCAGAGTAATCAGATTTCGCCCCACAAATCCACCAGAAAATGTGTTATTTTGCAATATATTGTTATTTTAGCGAGATAATATCGCATCAAAACTATAATAATTTTTAATGGTAAAAAACAAAATTGAACGCTTTTCCGCACAATTGTCTGACATAATTGTACACGGGATCCAAGAAAAAAAAGGAAATGAAATTGTGAGACTTGATTTACGTGCGCTGAAGGGTTCTGTAACTGATTATTTTGTGATTTGCCATGCCGATTCTGCTGCACAAGTCAATGCGATTGCCCAAAGTATTGAAGACGAAGTTTATAAAGCCCTAAAACAGGATCCTTGGAAGAAAGAGGGATTAGAGCAGGGCGAATGGGTGCTGCTGGACTATGTTGATGTGGTTGTCCACATATTCCGGACGGAAAAAAGGCACCATTATGGTATAGAGGAGTTATGGGGCGATGCAGAAATACAATATTTCCAGAGCGCTTGAAATAAAGAAATTTTAAAATAGGAATAGACGCATGAAAAAAGTGCCAACAAAAAAAATTACACCCAAACCACCCAGGTTTAATATCATGTGGCTTTGGCTGGCAATGTTATTGGGGTTTATATCCCTCAATTTTTTATTTAGTGATGATAAAGCAAAACAGATCACCTATCAGGAGTTCGAAAGTGACTTGCTGAGAAGTGGGGATGTAGAGCAATTAGTCGCTTATAAACGCAATGATTTGCTGTTTGTAGAGGTTTTTATCAAAAAAGATCGACTGACAGATGAGAAATACAGTGAAGTAAGGCCTACAAGCAATTCTTTGTCAATATCTCCGGCCACAGGTCCACAATATACGTTTACAGACGGTTCTTTTGACGCATTGGAGAGAAAGCTGAATGCCGCCCAGGAAGATATTGAGAAAGGTGAGCAGGTGTCCATTAAATTGGAGGACCGAACCAATGCCTGGACCGGATGGTTGTTTTCCCTGATGCTGCCACTGTTGTTAATCCTGTTCTTCTGGATTTTCATCATGAGGCGTATGAGTGGTGGAGGTGGTGCTGGAGGCCAGATTTTCAATATTGGTAAGTCAAAGGCTACCTTGTTTGATAAGGAAACCCAGACGGCGATCACCTTTAATGATGTAGCCGGTTTGGAAGAAGCAAAACAGGAGGTGATGGAAATTGTGGATTTCCTGAAAAATCCAAAGAAATATACCAACCTTGGAGGGAAGATCCCGAAAGGAGCATTACTTGTGGGTTCACCGGGTACCGGTAAGACCCTGTTGGCCAAAGCAGTGGCCGGAGAAGCACAGGTTCCTTTCTTCTCCCTGTCAGGTTCGGATTTTGTGGAAATGTTTGTAGGTGTCGGGGCTTCGCGGGTGCGGGACCTGTTTAAGCAGGCTAAGGACAAGGCGCCTTGTATTATCTTTATCGATGAGATCGATGCAATAGGCCGTGCCCGTGGCAAGAATTCGGTGATGGGGGGCAATGATGAGCGGGAAAATACGCTCAACCAATTGTTGGTGGAGATGGATGGGTTCGGTACGGATTCGGGAATTATCATTATGGCGGCAACCAACCGTCCGGATGTACTGGATTCTGCCCTTCTGCGTCCTGGAAGATTCGACCGTCAGATTTCGATTGACAAACCGGACTTGGTAGGCCGGGAACAAATTTTCAAAGTTCACTTAAAGCCACTGAAGCTTGCTGCGGAAGTGGATCCCAAAAAATTATCGGCTCAGACTCCGGGATTTGCTGGTGCTGAAATTGCCAACGTGTGTAATGAGGCTGCGTTGATTGCGGCCCGGCGCAATAAATCAGCCATTGATATGCAGGATTTCCATGACGCCATTGACCGGGTCATCGGCGGATTGGAGAAAAAGAACAAGATCATTTCACCGGAGGAAAAGAGGATTGTTGCCTATCATGAGGCTGGCCACGCTATTGCCGGGTGGTTTTTGGAACACGCCGATCCGCTGGTAAAAGTGTCTATTGTACCCCGTGGAGTGGCTGCATTGGGTTATGCACAATACCTGCCTAAAGAACAATTTCTTTATACTACCGAACAACTGGTGGATGGAATGTGCATGACTATGGGTGGCCGGGTAGCTGAGGACATTACCTTCGGCAAAATTTCTACCGGTGCGCAGAATGACCTTGAGCGTATCACTAAATTGGCCTATGCCATGGTGACGGTTTATGGTATGAATGACAAGGTGGGGAACATCTCTTTCAATGATAGCCAGGAAACTCAGTTTCAAAAACCATACTCCGAAAAGACAGCAGAACTGATTGATGGAGAGGTACGTATTTTGATTTCGGAAATTTACGAAAAGACCAAGGCCTTGTTGCTGGAAAATCAGGGGGGGCTGATCGCTCTGGCCGAAAAACTGCTGGAAAAAGAGATTTTATTCCAGTCTGACCTTGAGGAATTGTTGGGTAAGCGTCCATTTGATCAACGTACAACGTATGATGAGTTTGTGAATGGCAATGATCTGGAAGAGGCGGATCAAAAACCTGTTGCCGAGAACCTTCAACATGATGGAGTGAGTGATAATACCCATCAGTAGGTTATGGGGAATAAGTAGGTTATCGGGAATAAGTGGATTATGGGGAATAAAATAAGGAATACGACTGCCAAAGAGCGAATGCTCAAAAAAATCAGGCAGGCCTTGCTTCAAAAGCGAGAGAATCCCTATCCCCAATTCGAA
>DATGNG010000006.1:0-4274 GCA_035306865.1 Sphingobacteriaceae bacterium | reverse complement strand
CTGAATACAATAGCCACGGTCTGCAGCCACCAGGGCAGGGGACTGAACACAAAGTGGTGGGTCCCGATCAGGGTATAGAACAACATCTGGGTCCAGAAGGCCAGTACACCCAGTGAGTAGGAATAAATTGGTTTATTCAGGGAAGAAGGCAGATAGTAGTAAATCAACCCAAGAGTGAAGGTCATAAACCACATGCCCACGCCCATGTGCATATAATATCCCTGGATCACCGTCTCGCCCAGGCCATCCTGAAAATTGGGAATATAACCGATGGTAAATAGAGTCAGCGTCCAGACCAGTCCCCCCAACAGGTACCAATTGGATATGTATATTTCTGAAATCTTGCGGGTGGCCACTGTTTTATAAAAATTGCGGAAAGTCAGCAACAGCCCCAGGCCAAAAAAAATGGCAATCGGCCAGACATATTCCCGGTATTCCCCGCCACCATTATTCAGGCCGGAGAGCAGGGCAACATTCCCCGCCACCACCGAAAAATTAATCATCCACCAGGCCGTTTTGGCCATCTTATAACTATATATCGCGGTATTGGAAGTCCGAGCCACCACAAAATACCCCAGTCCGATCATGGCCATGGAGGCCCAGCCCCAGAAGACTGTATTGGTATGTACTGGTCTCAGTCTTCCGAAGGACAGCCAGGAGACGGTATCTATTTCGGGCCAGATAAATTTCATGCCCACATATTGGCCGACAAGGGTGCCGAAAACCAGCCAGAATACGGATGCACCCAGATAATTTATGACAATGCTTTTTAGCTCCGGAGGTGTCTCATAGCGTAGAGGCGATTTTTTCTTTTCATCGACCAGCGGATTGTCGGGATCATGGGTGACCTGGGTCAGTACCCCTTTTTCATCCAGGGCTCTTCCCCTGCCCCCCAATTCTTCGCCCGAAAGTTTATAGCGCAAAGCAGCCTTGCGCTTTTCCAGTATGGAATCGATTTCGGTATCCTCCATCTCATATAGCTCTTCTGAAAATTCCAGTTTCCGGGCTGTATCCCGCTTGTTTTTCATGGATTGAAAGAATCCTGACAAGCGATAGGAGAGAATCAGAATCGCAATCAGCACAACGATCAGCAGTAGGACAAAGGTTCCGATCACGCCCGGACTTGTAGCCCAATCCGAAGAATTCAATGAGGAGGAAGATTCCTGAGCTACTGAGAAATTCGCAGAAAGCAGTAGCGGAATTAATATAATACCAAAACGTCCCAAGAAGCATATAAAAGAATAAAAGACCCTTAAATCCTTTTTTTGTGTGAATTTTTTCCCGTTTGTGTGCATATTGTGATCTATTCGTAGTAATTTAAGATTGTGTTTATCTTTTCAAAAAGGTCAAACCATCCTTTAATTGGAATGTCAAATCCTCCATACTGGTATTTTCGAGCATATCTTTCAATTCTTCCCGTATCACTTTGAAACGATCATGGACAGGGCAGGGTTTATCAGCATTACATTCTTTTAGGCCCAATCCACAACCCCTATAGACCTGATCCCCGTCAATTGCCGAAACAATATGGGACAATCGGATTTTGGATCTGTTTTTCTCGGCAATTTCAAAGCCACCATTCGGCCCCTTCACAGAATCCACAATCCCATGGCGGGCCAGTTGCTGTAAAATTTTGGCTGTAAACGCTTCCGGTGAATCGATTGCTGCCGCAATGTCTTTCAGGCTCACCCTTCTGCCTTCCTGGGATTGGGTAGAAATATGGAGCATTGCCCTGATACCGTATTCGCAAGCCTTTGAAAATATACTCATAATATTTAGTCGGAGCAAAAGTACACAATAAATTAATTCGGACAAATTTATCCGAATTAATTTTTAATCGATAAGCTCATATTATTTTATTCCTCATAATCCGAAGATTTGGGGACTTTGACCATGATTCCTTTCCAATCATCCGGTAAATTGGTTAGTTTTCTTTTTTGCAAATCCATCCAGGCACCATCTATATTGACAATTGCACATTTTGTACCATCGCTGCGGTAAATTTCGTGCCGGAATGAAAATCTGGAGTTTTCAGGGTTGTATTTTGTCATTTCCACTGTCACCCAAATATATTCGTCCAGTAGAATTTCCCGCAGGTAAACCAATTCTTCCCGAAACAGGATTGGGCCGATCTGTTCCCGGGCAAATTTTTCCAGTGAGAGGCCCATGCCATTGAGCATATTGCTCCTTGCCTGTGCACAATAGTCTGCATAGGCCGAATGACGAAGATGTCTGTTGGCATCGATGTGAGCCCAAATGACCTGACCTTCATAATAGATATTGTCCATAAGGCCAAAAATACGTATTTTTGTGATATTTCTTTGTGTTCAAATATTAACTCCGCTCGTCCTTTTGCAATTGCCCGTCCAGCAGGTGGATGATCCTTTTGCCGTAATCGGCATTCTTCTCCGAGTGCGTGACCTGAATGATGGTTGTTCCTTCTTCATTGAGCTGCCGGAACAACTCCATGATTTCCTCACCCTGTTTGGAATTTAGATTGCCCGTGGGTTCATCGGCCAGTAATAGTTTGGGCGAAACTGCAAGTGCTCGGGCGATCCCCACGATCTGTTGCTGGCCACCTGACAGTTGATTGGGGAATAGGTCTTTTTTGCCCACAATTCCGAAGCGGTCCAGCAGATCGCCGACAATTGCCTTCCGCTCCGAACCACTCATTCCCTTGTATAGCAGGGGAGTCTCAATGTTTTCATAGACAGTCAGTTCATCGATCAGATGATAGGATTGGAAAACGAAGCCCATGTTGGCCTGGAAAAGCTGGTTGCGTTTTTTGGATTTCAGCGTGTAAACGTCCTCTTCCAGAAAAAAATATCGGCCCTCATCCGGGTCGTCCAATCCTCCCATTATATGCAACAGAGTTGATTTTCCGGAGCCGGAAGGTCCCATAATGGAGACAAATTCCCCGGGTTCTATTTGCAGGCTGATGTCTTTGAGCACAAAATTCCGCGCACCGCCCACATTATACCATTTGAAGATGTTCTTTAATTGAATCATATTGTAAACTTGCAGATTAATTTCAGGAAAATGGGTTCAGAATTCATGCCTGAATTTTAAACGTCTTATTATCAAGTTATTAAATTTTTTAAATGGCTTCTACTGTTCGATTTCGGACAGTAGAGTGTCCGGTTCCGGATCTTATTAATTAATGCAGATGATACAAATCGGAGGCTGTCTTCTGAAATAACCGAATCTGCATAGTACAAAATCCCCAAATTTCGATGAATATGGGGATTTTGTGAAACAGCGAAAACACATATGTATTTTCGCGCAATACCGTCTTCCGAGAAATGAATTCATTTCTCGGAAGCTGTGTTTTGGGATTATTCGTCCCTGAGTGATTCCACGGGATTGGCCAGAGCTGCTCGGATAGCCTGCCAACCTACCGTAATCAGGGCAATCAATACGGCGAATAATCCGGCCAGAGCAAGCATCCACCATTGGATGTCGATGCGGTAAGCAAAGTCCTGGAGCCATTTGCTCATGGCCCACCAGGCAAGTGGTGTTGCAATCACAATGGCAATCAGCACCAGCTTGACAAAGTCACGGGACAACATGCTGACAATACCGCTGACAGAAGCTCCCAGCACCTTGCGGATGCCGATTTCTTTGGTCCGTTGTTCTACCATATAGGTAGTCAGGCCGAACAGACCCAGGCAAGCGATAATGATTGCCAAAACAGAGAAAGCCAGAGCAACATTTCCTGCCCTTTGT
This sequence comes from Sphingobacteriaceae bacterium, assembly GCA_035306865.1. Lineage (GTDB taxonomy): Bacteria > Bacteroidota > Bacteroidia > Sphingobacteriales > Sphingobacteriaceae > DASRQK01. The sequence goes on along the minus strand of DATGNG010000006.1, from coordinate 548 downwards.
TCAGCCCGGTACATGGCATCGAAGGACTCGTCCATAAAATGGTAAGTGAAAGGCATTTCCGGAGATCTGGATTTCCATTCGCTTTCAATATCACCTAACAATGTCTGTATATCCGTTGCCGAAACTTTGAAGGCTGTAGCCCATTTATTGTTTCCCAGACGCATGCAGAGGGGCCCGATGTGCTGCCGAAGTGATTCATAATGAAAATTCTCCACAACCCCCAACACTGTATAGGCTATGGTGTTTCCTCCACCTTGAGGCATGTACAGCTTTTTCCCGACAGGGTTATCCATGCCCAATAGGCCGGCAGCCGTTTCGTTTATGATGATCCCCATAGAATCCGTACCGAACTCCACAGAAAAATTCCGTCCTTCAACAAGATTGATGCCCAGCGTAGGGATATAGTCGTAATCAATATTCCATATCTGTGTACTGAACATATTATGTTCGTTTGGCACGGCATCCATGGAAAGGGAAAAGTCGCTCCGGGAGGAATTGGCTACCGGCAGGAAGCCCGCATAGGAGGAGGCGCTCACCCCACTCATATT
>DATGNG010000005.1:0-4404 GCA_035306865.1 Sphingobacteriaceae bacterium | reverse complement strand
AGCAGGCATCTATACGTGAATAAGTACTACCAAAATATGAAAAATTTCGACAAGATAGATCCCCCTTTGGTTGTTAAGCCCTTGTATTATAATATGGAATTCGGATTGGGTTTAGATCTATATTTTAAGTATTTCAAATTATCTCCTGAATTCCGCTTTTCCCAAAGTTTGGGCAATCTTCTTGATCACACTAGGAGTAGAAAGTTAGATAATGATAGAAAAATAACTGACATAAATGGCAATATAATCACTGGAGTACCCAACCCATATATGAATGCTCTTGACCGTCTGGGCATCCGCAGCTTTCAATTCAGTATTATTCTTGAATAGTTCTATTTTCCAGACAGCGGTCATTTTCCTATATTTCATTATTTCGATGACCTCGTCAGATTGGGTATTTTACTACAATTCCCCAAAAACTCCTGCCCTACTAATTTAAACACGAAAACCCTCTGTACAGATCTCACTCGAAAAAGTTATTGCAAAAAAATTCAAAAAGTTTTAAATATTACTATCTTTTTGCAAAAATATTCAAAAAGTAAAAAAATGAAATTTTTCTTTTTCAAATAAGAACTTTTTCGTACCTTGCCAAAAAGAAAGGAAAATCTATGGCAAAAATTGTTGATTACAAAAATCTCGAATCCGATTTGGAGGATATCCCCATGCTTCAGGATTTTGCAAAAGTTTATCTTCGCGCGTTAGATAAAGGATCAAAACTCGATTTTTTCAAAGCCCTGGATGAATTAACAGGATTAGGCGATCAAGTATTGGCAGATTGGTTAAATATTACCACCCGTACCCTGCACAATTACCGTACAAAATCCGTCGCGCTGAAACCAATCACCAAAGAACATATTGTTTTATTGCTCTCATTATATAGAAATGGCATAAGAACCTTTGGAAATAAAGAGGACTTCGAACAATGGCTTTCTACAAAAAATGTTTACTTAGAACAAAAAGCTCCAAAAGATGTCTTGGTTACATTTTCGGGAATTCGTATGGTCGATCATATGCTTACAGTAATTAAATACGGAGATATCATCTAATTCTTATGCACATCTACAACCTTCGTAAAGCAAAATATGCTAAGGAATTAGTGGCTTCAGGCGTATCCAACCGCTGGAACAGGGAAGATGAATTTGTAATTTATGCAAGAAGTACCAGGGCATTGGCCTACTTAGAATCGTTGGTTCTCCACAACAATATCAATTTGTATAGTGATTACAAAATGCTGGAGATAGCCGTTGAAACCGGACAGACCGAATTACATGATACAAACGAAAAGAATAGCATGATCCAACACATAGACTCCAACTCCGTGCCTCAGGACTGGCAACGATTAAAGCATTATGGCACTACTCAGCAACTTGGATCAGATTGGTATCAAAAATGTGAAAAGCTTTTACTGAGGGTTCCTTCAGTATTAATTCCACAGGAATATAATTTTCTGATAAACACCAGGCATCCTGATTTTGAAATGAAAGTATCGATATTAAGGACTGAGGAATTTACTTGGAATTTTTGATCTTTGAAAGAAAAAATTAAACTATCTATCATATAAATACGAGCAACTATGAACAAAATCGCATTTATTACCGGGGCAAGCGCAGGTATTGGGGCAGCATGTGCGGAAATATTGGCCCGGGAGGGCTTTGATCTCTTATTGGCCGCAAGGCGAATGGAAAGATTGACGGTTATGGCAGCGGAATTGGGCGAAAAGTACAATATTGATATCCACAACATAGAATTGGATGTGCGGGACCGAGACGCAATAAAAAAAACCTTTGACAGCCTCCCCGAAAAATGGAAACAGATCGACATCCTTATCAACAATGCTGGTCTGAGCCAGGGACTGGACCCCATTCAGACGGGAGATACCGATGATTGGGATCGTATGATAGACACCAACCTCAAAGGATTGCTATATGTAACCCGTACGGTGGTTCCGGGCATGGTCGAACGCAGCAAAGGACATATTATCAATATCGGTTCTATTGCGGGCAAGGAGGTTTATCCGAATGGGAATGTTTATTGTGCTACCAAACATGCGGTGGACGCACTCTCGAAAGGCATGCGAATCGACTTGCTGCCCCATGGGATCAAAGTGACGGCCATCCATCCGGGAATGGTGGAGACCGAATTTTCCGTGGTCCGGTTCAAGGGCGATGAGGAGCGGGCAGCAGCCGTTTATCACAATCTGGAGCCATTGCTGGCCGGGGATATTGCGGAAGCAGTCTGGTTTGCTATTTCCCGGCCTCCGCATGTCAATATCAATGATCTGTTGATCATGCCAACCATCCAGGCTAATTCTGTACAAATTTTAAGAAAATAATTTGTTAATTTTGTAAGCTATGGCACTACAAGAAAAAATCGATCAGGATATCAAAGCGGCAATGCTCGCTAAGGACAATGCGCAACTCCGTGGATTGCGGGCCATCAAGGCTGCTTTATTGTTGGCAAAAACGGAGAAGGGTGCCGGAGATGTTCTCAGTTCAGAGGCCGAAACCAAAGTTCTGCAAAAGCTGGTGAAACAGCGTCGGGAATCAGCCGACATTTATCAGCAACAAAAGCGCGATGATCTCCACCAGATTGAAATGGAAGAGATAGCAGTTATCGAAGCCTACCTGCCCAAACAACTGGATCGGGATGAAATAGTGAAAATTATTCAGGAAATCATCTCCCAGACCGGGGCGAGCAGTATAAAGGATATGGGAAAAGTAATGGGCATGGCCAATCAAAAACTGGCGGGTCAGGCTGATGGAAAAACCATTGCTGAGGTGGTGAAATCCCTGCTTTAAGCAAAGTTCCTGCTTTCGGCACTTATGCCTCTGTTTTTAACCTCCGTTCCACCCAGAATGGTGCAAATGGAATCAGGGATGCTACGAAAAACGTTGCTACCCTTCCGAATTTCCACCCATACCGATCCCAGCACATGATCAGTAAATAAACATAGGCCACGAACAACAGGCCGTGGGCCCATCCAAAATAGGTGACTCCCAATGAACCAAAATCTGGTGCTACGGTGCGCTTCAACACAGAAAATACGACCAGCACAACCATAGAAATCCCCTCTATGACAGCAATTTTCCTGAAGGAATCCAAAAGGACCTTCCGCTTCGTTTCTACTTGTTCCATACTGCAAAGAAAGCAAATTCAAACTGACTAAAATTGGTTAAACACAGCTTTTACCAAATCATGACTTTTCTCCCAGATTTTAACTTGTGTTCGATATTTTATAGTTTTTTTAAGTAACTTTGTGCCGTTTACGAACTTATTTTTATCCAGAATATGAATTACGATATTATTGTCATCGGAAGTGGTCCCGGCGGATATGTTGCTGCCATCCGTGCTTCCCAACTTGGCTTCAAGACGGCGGTTGTCGAAAAAGAATCTTTGGGGGGTATCTGCCTCAACTGGGGATGTATCCCGACCAAAGCTTTGCTCAAAAGTGCGCAGGTGTTTGAATACCTGAACCATGCCGAAGAATATGGCATCAAAGTCAAGGGAGGAGAAGCCGATTTCAATGCTATCGTCAAACGTAGCCGTGGAGTCGCAGATGGCATGAGCAAAGGGATCCAGTTCCTGATGAAAAAGAATAAGATTGATGTCATTATGGGTACCGCCAAAATCAAAAAAGGCGGAAAAATAGAAGTCAAAGGCACTGATGGTGCCACTAAAGAATATACAGCAAAGCATACCATCCTGGCAACTGGTGCACGTTCCAGGGAATTGCCAAATCTGAAGCAGGACGGCAAAAAAATCATTGGATATCGTCAGGCCATGTCACTCGACAAGCAGCCAGCATCCATGGTCGTAGTGGGTTCGGGAGCTATAGGAGTGGAATTTGCTTATTTCTATAATGCCATCGGCACCAAAGTGACCATCGTTGAATATCTGGACCGCATCGTCCCGGTTGAGGACGAAGAAGTATCCAAGCAGTTGGAGCGCAGCCTGAAAAAGGCAGGGATCAATATTCTGACTGCTGCAGAGGTACAGTCTGTTGACGGTTCGGGGAAACTTTGCAAAGTACAGATCAAGACGGCCAAAGGCACCGAAAGCCTGGAGGCTGATATTGTATTGTCAGCAGTCGGCATAACCCCCAACATTGAAAATATCGGACTTGAAGAAGTTGGTGTAAAAACCGATCGTGGACGGGTTGTGGTCGATGAGTTCTACAAAACTAATATTCCGGGCGTCTATGCGATTGGGGACATAGTTCCCGGTCAGGCCCTGGCACACGTTGCTTCCGCCGAAGGAATTATCTGCGTAGAGAAAATCAAAGGGATGGCAGTAGAGCCCATAGATTACAATAATATCCCCGGCTGTACCTACTCCACTCCGGAGATCGCTTCGGTTGGTTACACCGAAAAAGCGGCCAAAGACGCAGGATATGAAATCAAAGTT
>DATGNG010000004.1:0-4216 GCA_035306865.1 Sphingobacteriaceae bacterium | reverse complement strand
GCGAAGGATCTACCATTTTCATAACAAGAATGAGGTAATAATTGAACTCATCTAAGTTATTTATTTGAAATTCATGATAGTATGAAAATAGTCCATTTTTAAAAACACACATTGCAACAAAATCATGGGCCACATGGACTCCAACAATTTTGTCTCCTTGAGCTTGTATTCTATTTCCTACACTTTTTGTAAAAACAAGGGGAAAAGGGACTCTTTCAGCCTGGGGGAAAAGGTGGGCAAGTAATTTTACGGATGGCAAGTATTCGCGGTAAACCATTACCGAACCAGTCGCTGGAAAATCCATAGACAGAAGTGGGGAAAGCCCGTCATCCAGTATAAATTTCCCATATTCTTCCAGTAGTGAAGCATCAAAAAGGGAATGTGGAATAAAGTCACTATCAATAACCGGAACCAGAAATTTTACGCTTTCAGGCTTAAAGTTTGACAGCAATTGTATTCCATGTTCTTGCACAAATTGGGAATAGGTCCGCACATAAGTTCTTTCTGAACCTTTTTCAAAAAACACCAAAACCGGTTCGTGACTCTGGGTTCCGTCAATAACCAAATCACTTTGTGATATCTTTTCAGGCGCAAATGCTTCCATAGCTAAACCCGAGGTATCCTTCCTATTCCCCATAATCACAAAAGTAACTTTTTGATTCGACTTGGCAAATGTTTTTGGATATCTTTGGTTCCATTTCCCATCAATGCAACAAACGATTACCACCAAATTGAAGCAGAATTTCCCCTGGGAACCTACCCGGCAACAAGAAGAAGCACTTTCTCTTCTTGGGGCTTTTGTTGAAGGAAGGACAGATTATGATTGCTTTGTACTGAAAGGCTATGCCGGTACAGGTAAAACCACATTAATCAGTGCGGTGGTAAAAACCCTAAACGACTTTAGGGTTCAGACCGTTTTGTTAGCGCCCACCGGAAGGGCCGCCAAAGTCATGAACTACTATTCTGGAAAAAAAGCCCAAACCATCCATAAAAAAATTTATAGAAAAAAGCAAAGTCTTTCTCCGGATATGAGTTTTGAACTTGCTCCAAATTTTCACGAACATACCCTATTTATTATAGATGAATCCTCCATGATAGGCAATGATCCTATCAGTTTCCAGCGGAAAAGCTTGTTGGAGGATTTGATGAGGTATGTCAAGCAAGGCAAGTCATGCAAAATACTATTCGTGGGCGACACTGCACAGTTGCCACCAATTGGATTGATAGACAGTCCGGCCCTGGTCCCCAAACTGTTGGAATCTAATTTTGGTCTCCAAACCCTTAGTTTCGAATTACAGGAAGTGGTCAGACAGGCCCAGAATTCAGGCATATTATTTAATGCAACCCAGATTAGAAACGAAATCAATCAGATTAAGGAAAGCGAGCAGCTTTTAAAAAGCATTCCCATACTGAAAACCCGTGGATTCAATGACTTTTATAGGATGGGTGGAGAACAGTTGATCGAGGGGTTAAATTATGCCTATAACAAGTTTGGAATTGAAAATACCCTGGTTATTTGCCGTTCCAATAAAAGTGCAAATCTATACAACCAGCATATCCGGCATCAAATTCTGTTTCGTGAAGAGGAATTGAGTGGTGGGGATTATGTGATGGTGGTCCGAAATAATTATTATTGGTTGAATCAAGAGGATCCGGAGACCAATTCATTTATTGCAAATGGGGATATGGCACAAGTAAGGCGGGTTCGCAATGTACATGAACAATATGGTTTTCGTTTTGCTGACGTGACTTTGGAGTTTTCGGATATGGAAGAATCTGAAGCCATCACTTGCAGGGTGCTCCTCGATACCTTACACAGTGATACCCCAAACCTTTCGGCTGAGGATTATCAATTGTTGTATGAACGCATACTGGAAGATATAGCAGATGGACCGGTTAGCACGAAGGAGCATAGGGAACAATTGAAAACTGACCCTTATTTTAATGCTTTACAGATAAAATTCTCTATGGCGATCACCTGTCACAAAGCTCAGGGAGGTCAGTGGGATGCCGTTTTTGTAGATCAGGGATTTCTCAAGGATGAGAAGGTGGACCGGGAGTTTCTTCAATGGCTTTATACCGCCCTGACCCGTGCAACTAAGGAATTATTTTTGGTCAATTTTCATCCTTCTTTTTTTGCAAATCTGTAACATTATTCTTCTTTTTACCTCTAAATACTATTCTAATACTAATTTAAATACCTATTCAACATATTATGCTTGAAATCAGAAATATAGTAAAGCAGTTTGCCAACCATCGGGCGCTGGATGATGTCTCCATGCATATTGAGCGTGGGAGTATTTTCGGTCTGCTTGGCCTAAATGGTGCAGGAAAAACCTCCCTAATCCGGATAATTAATCAGATTACAGCCCCGGATCAGGGAGAAATCATGTTTGCCGGAGAAAGGCTCAATCCAAGTCATATAGAACGAATTGGGTATCTGCCCGAGGAAAGAGGCCTTTACAAAAAAATGGAGATTGGGGAACAGATGCTTTATCTCGCCCAATTGAAAGGACTCTCCAAACAGGAAGCAACCAAAAGGATCAAGCATTGGTTTGAAAAAATGGAAATGGAGACCTGGTGGAACAAAAAAGTGGAGGATTTGAGCAAAGGAATGCAGCAGAAAGTCCAGTTTGTAGCCACTGTAGTCCATGAGCCTGAGCTAATCATTTTGGACGAACCCTTTTCCGGCTTCGATCCCGTCAATGTTAACATCATTAAAGAAGAGATACTTGCTTTAAATAAAGGGGGAGCAACGATTATTTTTTCTACCCATAGAATGGAATCTGTGGAAGAGCTTTGCGACAGCATTGTGCTGATCAACAAATCCAGGAAAATACTGGAGGGAAAAGTACGGGACATCAAGAACAATTACAAATCCAATACTTTTGAAGTTACTTATGCCAACCCCCGCACCGTAAATGTGCTTTCTGTCCCAGGCTTGTTCGAAGATTTGGGGACAAAGGAATCTGCTGATCAATCCATATTGACTCTTCGTCTGGAACAAGGCAGATCTATCAATGAGGTGCTGGGCCACCTCATCCCATTGGTGGAAATCCATGAATTGCATGAGGTAGTTCCTTCCATTCACGATATATTCATCCAACAAGTTACTTCCAATCAAGAAAGCTGAATATGAACAAAATATTATTAATTATCCAAAGAGAATACCTGAGCAGGGTCAAAAACAAATCCTTTATCCTATTGACATTTTTGGTGCCACTACTCCTGATCGGTGTGTGGGCCCTGATCTTCTTTTTGTCCAAGAACAGCTTTGAAAGCAATCAAGCTACTGTCCATGTGGTGGATGCCAGCGGTGTATTTGCCGATAAGCTGGAAAACAGCAGGCAAATTACCTATGTTATGACCGATCGGCCACTGGATGAAGAAAAGGCGGCACTTGCAAATGCTGAAGGTAAAAAGCAGTTTCTATTGGTTATTCCTGCCGAGCTGTCCCAGAGAAATACTGTGGAGCTGCTCTCCTCCGAAAAAGCAGGGCTAAACGTACAAAATGCGCTTGAACGGCAGCTTGAAGAAATTCTTCGCAATCACCAATTGGAAGAATCCGGAATTGACATTGCGGCATTGGAAACCATCAAGCCCCAAATCAGTATAGCCGCCAAGGAACTGACAGCAGATGGTGAAAAAGACAGCAGTGCCGGTGCTGCCATGATTATATCCATGGCCATGGCTGTTTTGATCTATATCACCCTATTTATTTATGGTGCGCAGGTAATGAGGGGCATTATTGAGGAAAAGCAAAACCGAATTGTGGAAGTTATCATCTCTTCGGTAAAACCATTCCAACTCATGATGGGTAAGATCATTGGCATAGGTTTGGTTGGTTTGACTCAATTTTTACTATGGATTATATTCTCAGGAGCGTTATTGGCACTTGCCGGCAATTTGTTTATGAATCCGGAAAGTATAGACCCTCAAGTCCTGACTGATCAGGTTCAATCTGCCAAACAGTACCAGGATGGTATGGCAGGAACGATTATGGGAGCCCTGGACACCTTGGATTTTGGATGGATTGCCTTTTACTTTATGGTTTACTTTCTTGGGGGCTATCTATTATACAGTGCCTTGTTTGCGGCTGTGGGTTCAGCAGTGGATAATGAAACAGAGACCCAACAATTTATGTTCCCGATCACCATTCCACTTCTCTTTGCATATATGCTTTCATTTGGTGTATTGATCAATGATCCACATGGTC
>DATGNG010000003.1:0-7854 GCA_035306865.1 Sphingobacteriaceae bacterium | reverse complement strand
CATCATGTCCAACAATTCTTTGATAAAGCCCCCGCCACTTCTCCAAACGAGCTGCATTGCTTCCTCTTCCTGTATTGTTAATTTTTTCATTACGCTAATTTTACCCTATTTTCCTATGAAAATTCTTCCTGAGGCTAAATTACGAATAATTCGTAAGCCTCCAAATTTTCCGCATGATATTTTGAATTTTTTTTAGTATATTTGCGATTCATCCGAATTATTATGTCAGAAGTCGCATCTATATCAGTAAACGGAAAGACGGTTGAGTTGCCTGTGATTACGGGTACCGAGAACGAAAAAGCAATAGATATTTCCAAGCTCCGGGATCTAACGGGTGCTATCACCCTGGATACTGGCTATAAAAATACGGGAGCTACCCAAAGTGAGGTGACTTTCCTCGATGGTGAGGAGGGAATCCTGCAATACCGGGGCTACCCTATCGAACAATTGGCGGAGAAGTCCACATTTTTGGAAGTCGCTTACCTGCTGATTTATGGTGAATTGCCTTCGGCAAAGAAAATGGAAGAATTCAGGCAGCTGATCAGCAAGCATACGCTGATCCACGAGGATATGAAGAAGTTTTTTGACGGCTTCCCATCCAAGTCACACCCAATGGGCCAGTTGTCTTGCCTGGTGGGCGCGTTGTCTGCTTTCTACCCGGAATCCCTGGATCCGAATCCTTCGGAGGAGGAGGAGAATCTGACTGCGGTGAAGCTACTGGCAAAAATGCCGACGATTGTGTCCTGGATTTACAAGAAGTCCCTGGGCCACCCCATTATTTATCCGCGCAATGAGCTCAATTTCGTGCACAATTTCATGAATATGACTTTCGGGCAGCGTACGGAGGATGTGGGAATCGATCCGGTAGTGATCGATGCAATGCATAAGTTGTTGATTTTGCATGCTGACCACGAGCAAAACTGCTCTACTTCTACGGTGCGGATTGTGGGCTCTTCGAATGCGAATCTTTATGCTTCGATTTCAGCGGGTATCTCTGCGCTTTGGGGTCCATTGCACGGTGGAGCGAATCAGGCGGTCATCGAAATGCTGGAGAAAATCAAGGATGACGGTGGCAATAGTGCCAAATGGATTGAGAAGGCCAAGGACAGGAACGATCCGTTCCGCCTGATGGGCTTCGGTCACCGGGTGTATAAGAATTTTGACCCCCGCGCCAAAATCATCAAAAAGGCCTGCGACGATATTTTGGATAAACTGGGTATCGATGACCCTGTGCTACAAATCGCCAAGGAATTGGAAGCAGCAGCGCTGAAGGATCCTTATTTCGTGGATCGCAAGCTTTATCCTAATGTGGATTTTTACTCAGGAATTATTTACCGGGCGTTGGGCTTCCCAACGGATATGTTTACGGTGCTGTTTGCATTGGGCCGATTGCCGGGCTGGATCGCCCAATGGAAGGAAATGCGTACCAATAAGGAACCTATCGGCCGCCCAAGACAAATTTATACTGGCTACACCAAGCGGGATTACGTTCCCTTGAGCGAAAGATAAGCTGAAAGATAAACTGGTCGGACCTGTTTGCAGACACAGCTCCCGACTTCTACAATAACCCCTTGCAATACTTAAGAAAGAAGCCCCAATTTTCGAAAGAAAGTTGGGGCTTTTGGGTTTTTAGTGGGCTGACTGGCCGTTAGGTCGGTCCGGCTCTCCGGTCCGGCAATCGGCTGTGTGCCGGTCTCTATTTTCTGGTTGCTGTCACATCCAGTTGCAGCGTAAACTCATCTTCGATCGCCCGATCACCCAGGTCCGCAAAGAAGCGGCTCGACCGGAACCGAATGTCATACTCCAGGCGATTGACAATCACCGTAGCTTTGGTATTCAAGGTATTACCACTCACCGTAATATTAGCCGGGAAAGTCAAGTCCTTCGTAATCCCCTTAATCGTCAATTTTCCCGTAACAGTAGCATTAGGGCCGCTATTCTCCACCTTAGTAATCACAAATGTGGAGGTAGGGAATTTCTCTACATCAAAGAAGTCTTCGTTTTTCAAGTGTCCGGTCACCCGGCCATTATCGGTACAAACAAGCAAAGGCATATCAATCACAAAAGTTCCTCCGGTCACGGCATTACCATCGACTTTTACAGCGCCCTCCTTGACGGAAATAAGCCCCACATGTCCGCCAACCACTCTTTTCGCTTCCCAATTGATCGTGGATTTATCCTTGTCCACTACATAATCTGTCCCCGATTGCGCTGTTCCCGATTGCGCAAATGCGAATGTAGCGGCGCAAAACATCATTATCAATAATCCTACTTTTTTCATAAATTGTATGTGCTTTCTGTTGTTTGAATTTAGTTTTCTCTTGTTCGAATTTAGTTGGTTAAACACTTAATTGGATCAAATCTAAATAAATTCCTGAATTGTACAACAGAAAATTTCCCTCTGGATTGTCACATCTGCAATACAATTTTTCCAAATTGATTGGAGCTGGTCATGTCATCCAAAGCCCTCTGGGCCTCCTCCCAGGGGCTGACGCTGTCAATCAGGGGTCGGATCTGATGCTTTTCCGCGAATGCGAGCATATTCTCAAAATCAACCCGCGAACCCATAGTGGTGCCTTTGATCTGAAGTTGCTTCCAGAATATCTTGCGACCATTCAATGCCGGAATATTCCCCGAGGTGCCCCCAAAAAACACGATCCGCCCCCCTGGGTTCGTCAACTCCAGGTATTCCGCAAAGCCCTCCCCAAGAGCGCTATCAATCACCACATCGACTCCACCCCCAGAAATCTCCTTGATCTTTTGGGCCCATCCTTCCACCCGGTAATCCACTCCAGCCTTTGCCCCCGCAGCAATTGCTTTGTCGATCTTTTTGGGTGAGCCCGAGGTCACAAAAACCTCCGCCCCGGCATGCACCGCCCACTGCAGGGCAAAGGTAGCCACCCCACCCCCAACGCCGGTGATCAGTACCTTCTCCCCGGCTTGCAATCCCGCTTTGCGGAATACCGCCCTATAAGCAGTAAGTCCTCCCAGCGGCAAAGCCGCCGCCTCCTCAAATGTCAAATACTCCGGTTTTTCGTAAAGATTCCTTATAGGAACCCTCACAAACTCCCCAAATGTCCCATCCTGAGGCAATCCCAAAATAGAAAAACCCTCCGGCTGCGCCTCCGAATCCTCCTCCCAGCCCAGGCTGGGATTGATGAGGACTTCCTTGCCGACCCAAGAGGCAGCCCGGGCTCCCCCACCGATTCCGTCACCGATTCCTCCGGCCCAAACCTTCTCCACTATCCCGGCTCCATCCGACCCCAAAATAATCGGAAACTTCAAGCCAGCATATTGCCCCCGCTGAATCCACCAATCCCGCCTATTAAAGGCCGCCGCCTTTACCCGCACCAAGGCCTCGCCCTCCCTCAATTCCGGCACCGGCACCTCCTGCATCCGCAGCGGTTCCCCAATTCCTGTCAAAACCAAAGCATTCATCGTATTTTTCATAACCAATCTTTCTAATAAACCCCCAAAAAAGGTAATGTTGTTTTCGCCATTTCACCAATCCGAGAAATGAATTCATTTCTCGGAAATTGTACTTTCGTAAATAGGACCTCTCAAATAGGACCTCTCAAATTTGGGGGTTTGAACTTCCCCAAATTGAACATCACAAATTTAGTGTTTCTTCCCGACCTCCCGTTTTTATCTGCCATCGAGCAGCCACCAACCCTTCTGGCAACCACCTGCCATCGGGCAACTATCTGCCATCGGGCAGCCACCAGTCCTCCTGACAACCTTCTGACAACCTCCTGACAACCTCCGGGCCGCCGACGGCTGGCTCCAAAAAAAACGGTGGAGAACCTGAAAGTCACCCCACCGTTTCTAAAAAGAAAACTTAAAACACTATTTCTTTGCTGCCGCCGCCGCGACGGGCAGCGCAAATTTATTTCTTCGCTTCTGCGTAGCGTTTCGCTACAGCATCCCAGTCAATAACTTCGAAAATTGCTTCGAGGTAAGCGGGACGCTTGTTCTGATAATTCAGGTAGTAAGCGTGCTCCCAAACGTCAATGCCGAGAATCGGCGTGCCATTTTCGATTCCGTCCAGGTCAAACAAAGGATTGTCCTGGTTCGGAGTGGAAGTTACTTTGAGATTTCCGCCACCATCCACAATCAGCCAAGCCCAGCCCGAACCGAAACGGGAAGCACCTGCTGCCTGCAATTGCTTTTTCAATTCGTCAAAAGAACCAAAGGCTGCATCAATTGCTGCGCCCAAGTCACCGCTTGGCGTACCGCCACCGTTGGGTGAAAGTACAGTCCAGAACAGGGAATGATTGTAATGTCCACCACCATTGTTGCGGACAGCCGGGGCATACTTTGAAATATTTTTGTTGATTTCTTCCAGAGACAGATTCGCAGCATCTGTTCCTTCAATCGCTTTGTTTAGATTGTCCACATAAGCTTTATGATGGCGACCGTGGTGAATCTCCATGGTTTCTTTGTCAATATGTGGTTCTAATGCGTCAAATGCGTATGGTAACGCTGGTAATTCGAATGCCATAATCCTATATTTTAAAAATTTCTAATTTGTGTGTATCCTCAAATATAACAAATAAATTTAAAATTTGTGTTGATTTTCCGAACAATATGCACTAACTCTGGCGTTTATTACGAAAAAATGACTGTATTAATTCGGCGCAGTCGTCCTGAAGAATGCCTGAGAGGACTTCACATTTGGGATGGAGGAGGGTGGTGCCAAACTGAGAATAACCCCGCTTCGGATCCGCAGTTCCATAAACTACGCGCTTCAATTGGGTCCAGTAGGCCGCGCCGGCACACATCACGCAAGGTTCTACAGTGACATAGAGGGTGCAATCCCGCAGATACTTGCCACCTATAAAATTGGCCGCTGCCGTAAAAGCCTGCATTTCGGCATGAGCCGTCACATCGTTCAAGCGTTCGGTAAGGTTGTGCCCACGGGCAATGACCCTTCCGTTGTGCACAATCACCGCCCCAATCGGCACTTCATCCAATTCCAAGGCCTTCCGGGCCTCCTTCAATGCCTCCCGCATGAATAATTCGTCCGGTTGAGGATTGTTTTCGGGTTCTTCGAAATTGATGTAACGCATAAGGCCTGATTTTTTGGTCACAGCACCCCCGCAGGATGCCCCACTGCTTACACGCGATTGCCTGTCAGATCGACCAGCCCCTTTTTGAGGGTGAAAATAATATAGTCCGGCTTGCGGTTGACGCGTTTGGCCAGACGCTCCACCAATTCGGCTTCCTGCCCCTGCTCATACGCCAAATCCTCTTCGGAAAGGTGAATATATTTGCGGAGAAGCTTGAGCTTCAACTCCTGCCATTCGGCAGATGATATCTTGAGTGACGTCATATTACAATTCGATTAAAATCTATTGAATTTCCAGCTATCCAAATATACAAATTTTTACTTCTTCTTTCCTTTCGGCAAGGATTTTCCGCTCGCGCCCGCAGCACTGCCCTTTCCGTCTGCACTTTTTCCGCCCGCACCTTTCCCAGCTGTGCCGCCCGTTTGCTTCTGCTGACGCATGTAGTCATCCATGCGCTCCTGGAACTTAGACTTCTTGCGCTCAGACTCCGGCTTTTTCTTATTGGCCTCAATGATCGCGTGAATCTTGTCATCGTTGATCAACTGACGGATTACGATCTGCTGACCAAAAGTAAATACGGTGGACAGGAAGTAGTAGTAGTTCAACCCGGCCGGGAAGCTGTTTAGTACAAACAAGAATATCAATGGCATGAAGTACCCTATGTATTTCATCTGACCGCTGGCTCCTGAAATGGAGTTGTTGTACCAGGTAGAGATGAGCGTGGTAACCGTCATCAGGATACACATCAAGCTGATGTGGCCTACGCCGAAGATCGGTGAAAAGTTGATCACCGAGTCATAGGTGGAGAGGTCTTTGACCCACAGGAAGCTTTCTCCCCTCAATTCGAAGAGGTTCGGGAAGAAGAAGAAGAACGCAATGGTGAATGGCATTTGCAGCAATAGCGGAATACAGCCACCGAGCGGATTGACCCCCGCCTGCTTGTACAACTTCATATATTCCTGCTGAAGCAGCGCCGCATTATCCGAGCCGACTTTCTCTTTGATCTCATCCATTTCTGGCTTGAGCACCCGCATCTTGGCCATGGAGACGTAAGAACGGTAGGTCAGTGGCGAAAGGACCAGCTTGAGCATAATGGTCAGGATAAGAATCACTATCCCATAACCCATATTGAATCCATCGAGGAAGTTGAATACCGGCACGGTGATGAAGCGGTTGATCCACTTCATTGGTCCCCAACCCATATCTACTTGCTTCTCGAGTCCGTGCCCATGCGCCTTCAGTACCTTATATTTATTGGGCCCAAAGTAAAAATGCATGGGGTAGGTGTTGGTCTCCTCACGTGAGAATGCCAAATCGAGATTGGCCGAGTACAATTTGACTATGTTGTCGTTGGTGGAGGTGTAAACATTGATTTTCCCTCCCTGGAAGCCCCCGAAATCGGAGATTAGGGCGTTGGAAAAGAAATGTTGCTTGAAGGAAACCCAATCTATGGCTGATTTCAGTTCTTCTTCGTCATCTCCGCCGGTGCTGAGTTTGTCCACACTTTTGTCACTCAGGCTATAATAGGCGGTGGAGCGCTGACGCTCGTTTTTGACGTCCCTTTCTTTTTGGAATAGGGCGGTCTCCCAATTGAGGACGAGTTTGTTCTCGGTGGGCGCGACTATGTCCTGCAATCCCCTGGTGACTATGGTGAGGCCGAGTTCATAATCGTCACCCCGCAGGCTGTAGATATAGTCTATGTATTGTTGATCCGAATAATGCAAGCGGAGGGTGACGGAAGCAGAATCGCTGGCCTCTACCTGGAGGTCATTGGCCTCTGTCTGGAAATAAAGATCGTTGGTGATGATGTTTTTTCCTGCGGAGAAGAAGAAGAGGCCAAATTTGTTGTGGTCCCCGTCAAATAGCATCAGGGGATTGCCCTGGAAGGTCTCCTCGCCTTTGAGTTCTACGGATTTGACTCGGCCGCCTTTGGTGCTGAGGGTGGCTTTGATCAAATTGTTTTCAAGGGTGATCAGACGCTCTTCGCCTTCAAGTGCTCCGCCAAAAGGTCCCGCCAATTGGACTGAGTCCAATCGGGAAGTCGCCAAAGCACCCTCAGCCGACACCCCCTCAGCCCCAGCTGCGCCCGAACCCGCGCCCGCACCGAGGCTATCCGTACCTGAAGTCTGTTCTACTTGCCCGCCCGCATTCCGGGCGGCCTGCAACTCCCGTTCCTTCTTGATCTCTTCATCCGATGGCTTCATCAAAAACACCGATGCAGCGATGATCACAAACATCAAAATCAGCCCGGTTAAGGTATTTCTATCCATTTTACTGTTATAACTTTACTGTATTATAATTTAACGACATTCTTCGCCGCGGCCACAAAACTAACAAAAAGTGGGTGAGGTTTTACTACTGTTGATTTTAATTCAGGGTGAAATTGCCCCGCAATGAAAAAAGGATGGCCCGGAAGCTCCATAATTTCAACCAGATTATTCTCCGGATTGAAACCGGAAGCAATCATTCCCGCCTCCTCGAATTGTTTCAGGTACTTGTTATTGAATTCGTATCTATGTCTATGCCTTTCCTGAATCCGCTTTTTCCCATAAATCGAAGCGGCCAGTGTCCCCTCCCGAATATCACAATTATAGGCACCAAGGCGCATGGTTCCCCCCTTGTCTTCCACATCTTTCTGGTCTTCCATCAAGTGAATCACCGGATGAGGCGTGTTTTCGTCCATTTCCTGACTGCTCGCCCCCTCGAGCCCCAACACATTCCGCCCAAATTCAATGACCGCACACTGCATTCCGAGACAAATACCAAAAAACGGAATCTGATTTTC
>DATGNG010000002.1:0-9979 GCA_035306865.1 Sphingobacteriaceae bacterium | reverse complement strand
CCACCTCTTCCCATTCCGAACAGAGCAGTTAAGCCCGCCAGAGCCGATGGTATTGCCGTAACAGGTGGGAGAGTAGGTCGGTGCCGGATTTTATACGGGAAGCCCTTGCTGGAAACAGCCAAGGGCTTTCTTGTTTTCGGGCAAATCCAATTGAAACCGCCCCTTTCACGGGTTTCACTCTTTCCGGGAAATGGATCCATTTCGAGGATTTGTGACAAGGAGAAAACACACAACTGTTTTCACGGAATACCAGCTTCCGGGAAATGAATTCATTTCTCGGATTTGTGTTTTTGCGGAATACAATTTCCCCAAATTGGTATAGATTTGGGGAAATTGTTTTGTGGGCCTTTGCACCTCTGGTGCTAGACCGGAGGGGTGAATGGACCTTGACTTCCAAAAAAGGGCCCTTTAGGCCCCGGAAGAAAAATCACCTGCTCTTGGAACCATCCAAAGTCCGATTCAAAATAAGTATTTATTTTCAGGGCCTTTGCATCTCCGATGCTATTTCCTGGAGGGTTAGAGAATCCCTCACCCTCGGAACCATCCAAAACCCGATCAAAATAAGTATTTGTTTTCAGGGCCTTTGCATCTCCGATGCTAGACCTGAAAACAAATACTTATTTTACATAATCATAAACATGCCTCGACACCCTTGACAGTACATTTTTGGCGTCATTAGGTTCCAATCCCTGGGATAACAATACCAAAACGTACTTTCTGCCATCAGGTAGTATAACAATTCCCGAATCATGATTAATACCTGAAATCCATCCTGTCTTGTGGGCCACGGTCACTGTATTAGGAAGACGTCCGGGTATGATGTCCCGATGGCGTTGATCACTAAGAACCTTGATCATTTCCGCAGTAGCGTATTTATTTCCAAACTTCTCTGTTGCCAGTGCCTCAAAAAAAATTGCCAAACCATCTGCTGTCACAGCATTATTCATCCCCTTTTCATAAGCAGGAATGTCTTCTACCCCACGCAATACCTGCACTCCTTCTGCACCAACTGATTTTAAGGTTGCCATAATGTTCTTAGCCCCTAATTGGTCGATCAGGATATTGGTCGCCAAATTACTGCTTTCTGTAATCATCCGGTAGATCAGGTCATGCCAGGTGGTTTTTTGGCCCACCAATGCATACAGGCCCTGTTCAGCATCATCTTGTGGATTCAGCGAGTAGGTCACTTTGTGGTCTGCGATACTGACAAAACTATTATAGACTTCGATTTCATCATCCAAAGAAATCTTGCCGACTGCAGCCTGTTTATAAGCTTCTACCATGACCGGGGTTTTCATCGTGCTGGCCGAATGGAAACTTCTATTTCCATTGTGCATTAATCGCTCCCCGGTCTGAAGATCGATAAAAGTATAGGCAAAATGGGCGTCAGGTTGTTTCTCAAACTCCTGCTCAATTTTTTTCTGAAGGGTCATACCGTCTAAGATTGCTTGTCTGTCGGGAGTCAGCACGATCCTTTCCAATGAAGGACTACCGCCAGCTTTTTCACTCACAAATCGTGCTTCCCGTATGGATTTGTCAGCGTTTAAGGTGAATGAAAGAAATGGACCATCCCCCCGGTTCGGATCGTCATAGACCAAACGGAACAAATCCCCATGAAAGTGCTCTAAGACCCCATTGAAAAAGCGTGCTTTTGAAAAAGAAAGATGCAGGCTGTTTTCATCCCTTTCAGTAATCACAATGCGGCCGATAAGTGGATCTTTGTAAGCACCTGCATAAGCCTCAATGGGGAGGGACCGGGGAATATTTGAATCTGGCTTGACCGCCTGATTGACCCTGGCCAATGAATCACTGCGAGCATTTGAAGCATCCCAGGATCTTTTGTACCCCGCAATCCAGTCAAAAGGTTCGGCCTCTGTATAATGATCTAAGATATGGTGGATAATAGACCAATAGGCTCCGCTCGATAGCTGATTGGTCAACACGACCACACCGAGGTTCAACTGGGGAAGCATTGCAATCTGTGAAACAAATCCTGTCAATAGACCACCATGACCAACGACTTGGTAACCTCTGTAATCATAAGTTCGGAATCCCAATGCATATCCATAAAAATGTTTTTGGGCTGGTTTTAACCATTCGGGCTCCTTGCTGATGGGCATGGTGATGACAGGTTTCCAGAGTTCACGTGTGGTTTCCGGATTAAACAGCCTCCGTTGATCGTCGATGCGACCCGAATCCAGATGCATTTTGATCCATTTGGCCATATCTGCGGCGGATGTGACCACACCGCCCGCTGGATTGCCCGGATCACCGATATTCAGATCAAAAAAAGTATCCATGACCCTGACCGAGCCACCTCTTCTTGCGTGTGCCCAGGCAATATTGGGTTGATCGCGCATGGTTGAAAAGCGACTGATACTATTGTGCATGCCCAGTGGCGCAAATATTCTCTTTTCAACAAACTCTTCCCATTCCATTCCGGAAACGGCCTCCACAACTTCACCCACTGCAAGATAAAGGATATTGTCATATGCGTAAACTGACCTGAAATCATGAGCTAATGGTACATCTTTCAATTTCATAAGCAATTCCTTCCGGGACATTTGGGCAGGGGGGAAATTGAGAATATCATTGGCATAAGCCGGCAAACCACTATGGTGAACCAGCAAATCCCTGACCGTAAGGTTCTGGGTGACGTAATCATCAGACATAGCGAACCAGGGCAGATGCTTGATCACCCGGTCTTCCCAATTCAACTTGCCCTGTTCGACCAGCAGTGCCAGAGAAGTGGCAGCGAAGGCCTTGCTATTGGAAGCAATACTGAAAATCGTGTTTTCATCAACCGGATCAGGTTGACCAAGTCGTTTGATACCATAACCCTTCGTCAACAAGATTTCTCCATCTTTCACAATAGCCACACCTACTCCGGGCACATCAAACGCTTCCAGTACTTTTGAAATATAGTTGTCCAGATCAGGGGGAAGCGCAGTATTCCGTACCTCTTGCCGGGATTGGGCCATCAAACCAAACGGAAGCAGCAGGATCAACAGGGCAATCAGTCCAATTGCTCTGGGGTGGGAGCTTTTTATTCTTTTCATCAGTTTATATTATTGGTTACAATCTTCTAAATTAATCATTTACTTTCATTTCCAAAACGATCCACTGCCACAACCCTTACTGCCTGCAATCCATTCCCTTCTTCCGTCAATTGCAGCGGAACCTCGAGGGTTTGTTGAGTTTTGGGTAAAATCTGGTAATTCCAGCGGTCACCATATTGGGTATATACCACCCAGTTGGAAATGTCTTGCAGACGGGAATGTGTCCATTTTAGGTTTACATGTGTGCGGGTTCTGCTTTCACTGATCCGGGGTGCAGCAGGCTGTGAAGTACTCAGCCAGGGACTCGCCGGGACCAAAGCCTGGTTGCTGTAGGGGCCTTTTATCAGACCCTCGGGCAATCTTGGATTTCTGGTCAGGGACGAAATACTCCAGTGGACAGCTCCTTTGCTTTGGGGGACCATGCCGCGGGTGATCATAATTTGGTTAGTTACTTCGGTCAGATTGGCCTCATCTCCTCCGCGCGCCACACTCATGCCCGGCCACAAATGCCTGCCCAAGTGGTTCTCACTTTGCCACCAACCCAACAATACCGGAAAGCTCTGTTCAATTTTGGAAATTGGCCAATAAAGCTGGGGGGTGAAATAATCAATCCAGCCCTTATTTAACCACAATTTGGCGTCTGCATAGAGGCTATTGTATTGATCCAGGCCCTGAATACTTTCCGGATAACCCGGTCTCCAGATTCCAAACGGGCTCAAGCCAAATTTCACATGTTTTTTCTCCGCTTTAATTTCTCTGTAAACCCGTTCTATGAATTTGTTAACGCTTTCCCTTCTCCAATCTCCTCTGCTCAACTGGCCTCCGGAACGCTGATAGGCTTCCCAGCTCTTGTCATCCGGAAAATCCTTACCATTATTATAAGATTCGTAGGGGTAAAAGTAATCATCAAAGTGCACTCCGTCAATGTCATAACGTCTGACCAGATCCCTCACTACTGCCGCTGAGTGGTCCTGTGTGCTTTGCAGGGAAGGGTCAAACCACCAGTAGCCTTGTTCCAAAAAGACAACAGATTCAGGCATTTTTTTTACGATGGAATGCTCGGTTACATCACTGCCAGTAGTGTGGTGCGCTCGATAAGGATTGAGCCAGACATGGAGCTCAAGTCCTCTTTTGTGTGCCTCGTCCACCCAAAACTCCAAAGGATCGTAATATGGGTTAGGTGCCACGCCTTGCTTCCCGGTCAGATAATATGACCAGGGTTCCAACTGGCTATCATATAAGGCATCGGCCTGGGGCCGCACTTGAAATATGACCGCATTGAAATGATGATCCCTGAGGAAATCCAACAGGACGATCGCCTCCTTTTTTTGGTCCTCGGTACTCAGGCCTGGCCGGCTCGGCCAGTTGATATTAGCTACCGTTGCTACCCAGGCCGCTCGGAACTCCCTCATGGCAGATTGGCTTTCGGGTACCACTGCATCAGTTGCCGCTATCCTTTTCGTACCCCCGCAGGACCACATCCAAAGTGTCATTCCTGCCATTAAAAGGAGGGTTAATGTCTTTTTTAGCTTTTTCATTATAGAATTTTGCGTTAAAAAATCGTTTATTTCTCACTGCTTATTTTCTGTTTTCAAGGAATTTTTCAAGTCCCCTGACTATGCTTTCCGCCATTTCATCATGAAAATCGGGATTGAGCAACCTTTCTTCATCTGCCGGATTGGACATAAAGGCCACTTCCACCAATACCGAAGGAAATTCGGTGGGTGAATTTAGGGTGAAATTGAATCCTCCAACATTTCCAAAATCTGCTAAGCCCAATTCAAGCATTTCATCATAAATATATTGGGTAAGGGGCCGGAAAGCCTGGTGCCGATAATAAGTCGATGCTCCCTGAGCCATTGGATTTCCTGCAGCATTACAATGAATGCTGATCAATATATCCGGATCAGACTCCTTTAGAAAGCCCAATCTTTGGGTGTTATTGGTATAGGTGTCGTCACTTCGGGTCATGATCACACTGGCACCCCGTTGAAGTAACAGGGCTTCTACTTTTTTGGCCATGGAAAGGTTTAGGTCCTTTTCCAACACTCCTGTCATCCCCACTGCCCCCCTGTTGCTACCCCCATGCCCGGCATCGACTGCAATTGTCAGGTTTCTGAGCCTCAGATCCTCCGGTTTTGGTTTGACCCGGATGGTCAGGGAATTACCCCGGTATTTGATTTCATAACCCCAATGTTCATTTTCTTTCAATTCAATGGTAGCACGGAACAGGTCATGCCCAATTTGTTCGTACCAAACATTTTTGATGGCTACAAGTCCCTCCCTTTGTGTGATCCAATTGCTATTTGAAGCAGCTCCGTGGATATCTACCACAATTCTTGCTGGATTTTCTTCCATTGTGGAGACGTAGGGGAGCCGTTGGCTCAACCCAATGGAAACCAAGTCATGCTTGCCATCAGAGGCCACACTCCAACTTCCGGTAAGTGAACGTGGACTAAATTGCACACCGGGTAACAGATCAAGATCCCGTTCATCAATATATGCCTGAGCCTGTCCTGACAAGCGGACACGGTACATCCCCTGCATTTTCCCGGTTATCTCAAAGCGAACCAAGCTATCCACAAATCCCATTTTTGCCCCCCCAAGGCGGTCTGATCCTAACCCGTAAGATAACCCGGTACGGCTTTTATTGGAGATTCCCACCAGGGTCGGTTGATCTGTCAGCAGCGTCAATCGTTGATCACTTGCTTTGCGAAGGGTTTTATTATTGTTTCGAATGTCTTTTATGGAGAATTGGATTTTTTGATTTTTGGCCTGATCGGTAGATCTGATTCGATACTCCCCTCTGTAAATTCCTGTAACCCCCACCTGTGCCGGATCCATTTCCACCATGGGGATATCTTTAAAAAACAGGGCTTCCATGCCCGGCGTAGCCTTCATCTCCACTTCCAGCTTATCTCCTTCCTGCAACCAAACCTCTTCTCCCTCTGGTAAAATTTTGATATATTCAATCGCAAAACCTTCTGTTGGTTTGGGCTTAGGCGGTGCAGTCCTGGTGATAACCAACATTCGTGTCAAGGTATCCTCTCCTACACTATACTTGAGAATAACATCGTTTTGACCGAGTTGTAAAGGAATTGGTGCAGCAAATACGCCGGTAGAATATATTTTTATTGGCGTTCCATTCATTAGTAGCGAGCCAGAAGGATTAGCTGTCCCCTGTAAATAAATGGTGGATTGCGTCACCGTCACAATATCTTGTCTGGGTGAGGTGATTTTTAGTGGCCTTAACTGCGCACTTGATGGCAGAGTCAGACAAAGCTGCAACAACACAAATAGTGAAAGGGTGCGGCTAATATTAATAAAATTGTAGTGTAACATATTTTTATATTTCATTCTGTATTTACTCCTTACCCCTTCCTCCTTACCCCTTAAACTTTAATCCTAATCCCTCTTTTCCCCATCCAGCCTGCGATCTGAACGATCATGAATGCAATCAGGAAAGACCGGAAAATGCCTCCTACACCTACATTGAATAATGTGGGCCATTGCAGCCCAAGAGTTTGATATATCGCATACCAGCAATAAGGTAATAGGTAACAAGTGAGTGTATTGGTCCCTGCGGCGGATATCCAGGAAAAATAATGCTCTTTTCGCTTTAGGTCTATCAAATAAACTGATGCAGCATAAAATACAAGGCTAATACCCATACAAATGTGTACCCAAGCTGGAGTAGCCCTGATTTTATTGATCCCATCAGTAAATCCTGACAGAATCAAGCCGAATCCAATGAAAATTAACCCAATTAATAGCAAAAATGTGGGTCTTTCCCTGAACAGATTATATAATTGTGTACAAATTACCCCTCCTGCCACCAGAATAGCATGGGCAGCATCACCGACAATAAGGGCAGGCAGGGAAATTAATTGCATATGTACAGCGATATTGCTAATTGTCAACATCACAAAGAACCCAATCAGCCAACCCAGCTTTTCCCTCAAAAATAGATAGGCAAGTGCCACCAGCCAATAGGCCCAACCAATCAAGCCCAAAATCCCCCACCAATGGAGCTTCATCCATTCCGGCTGACCCGGAATCCCACTGCGGTACATTGCAGCAAGGGCTATCAGGAGCAAAGCACCAGCAACCTGGAATATGACCTGGTTCTTTTTACTGCTGATTTTACTATAATCCATCCAAATCAGGAAAAATGCAAGGGTGGTGAAAATTATATAAATAGGTTTGGGCAGCAGGGCCAGGCTCTCGTTATAGTAGGAAAAATTGACATGGAATAACCCCATTATAATGAGTGCAATAGCTCTTACACTGATGTATTGGATCAGATAAGGGGTGCCATATCCTTGTTTTAACTTTCGTTGAATAGCAAGGGGAATTGACAGTCCCACAATAAACAGAAAGGCCGGGAAAATTACATCTGCAAAACCCAATCCGCTTTCATCCACCGCTACATGTTTGATCCAATCCGGAATTTGTCGCACTCCGTCCACATCATTGACAAAAATCATCAAAAACATGGTGAGGGCACGCAGGACGTCAATGGAAGCCACGCGCTGAAATGACTTACCTGCCTTATGAATCAGTGAATTTGATCTGGTCATAATAATTTTTTGCCCTCGAGGAATACCTGTCTGATCTTAAACTCATGATCAAAAACATTGATATTGGCCCGCTTTCCAGGTTCCAGGGAACCCTGATCATGGGCTCCAATCAAACGGGCAGGATATAGTGAAGCCATTCTTAGGGCTTCATCCATTGGAATTCCCGCATGTTTCACACAATTGGCTACGCCTTGCATTTGAGTCATTGCCGAGCCGGACAGTGTACCATCTGGCAGGGTATAATGATCTCCTTTCAGTTGGTGCTGATAGACCCCGCCTCTGGATTCTTCTACCGCATCGGTTATCAGAAAAAGACGTTCACCCAATATTTTCTTACTTAATTTCAGGGCTTCGAAAGAGACATGAATCCCATCTGCAATAATGCTCGCATGTACATCTTCTGCCAGAAATGTTGCTCCCGGCAATCCGGTTTGACGATGGTGCAGGGCTGACATCGCGTTGAAGAGGTGGGTGACGGCCCGGATTCCCTGCCGGAATCCACGGGAACTCTCATCAAAGGAAGCGTTACTATGACCAGCAGACAATAAAACGCCTTGATTGGTCAGTGTTTTTATCATTTCGGCATCAAAAAGCTCAGGGGCAATGGTCATCATCTTTAATGTCCCCGATGCAAGGTCCAATAGCTCCTTCAATTCCTTGATGGTTGGGATTCGGAGACAAGATGTAGGGTGCGCTCCCTTTTTATCCGGATGCAGATATGGCCCCTCAAAATGCAATCCCATAAATGCAGGATGGCTGAATTGCTTGGATACCTCTATAGCTTGTTCAAAAATTTTCCGGGTATTGGTGGCCAGGGTCAATAAAAACCCGGTGGTACCACTACAAGCCAAAGCATTCGCCATGGTTTGAAGGCTTTCAGGCAATGGCTTCTCGGCAAATAGCACGCCTCCGCCCCCATAAATTTGCAGGTCGATGAATCCTGGAGAAATATGGTATCCTTCGGCATCGAACACCTCAAACCCAGCGGGTAATTGAGTCGAATCCGCCAAAGAATGAATACGGTCATTTTCAACCAATATTGCCTTACCCTGAAGGGTATCTTGTCCTGAATGGACGACTCCATTAATTATTGCAATTCGGTTCATCTTATGCAATAATAAAAAATTATCCTAACAAAAATGCGTTTTTATGCGTTTTTATTCCGGGCTCCCGATTAAATACGGATCACCACAGATCAAACACATAAAAACGCATCAGATAGAAGTACTGTCCCTAAACGGGATTAGAATCCTCCCAAACGTCTTGGCTGGCGGATTTGAGGCCAAACTCCCGGTCTGCCATCCTGGCCAGCAGGCAATAAGCGCTGCTCCCTGTTGACCAGTTCCGGCTCCTCGCTGGCTTGATAGGCCAGGGTTGCAATCAGGATCACGTTGTTTTTCAGGTCATCAAAAACCAGTTTGTCATAAGTGTCCAGATTGGTGTGCCAGGTAATCGTTCCATATCCCCAGGAAAGAGCACTCAACATAAAGGCTGGAATACCTGCCGCAATAAACGATGCATGATCCGAGCTGCCGCCCGTAGGCATACCCGGGAAAGTGGTTTCAATATGACGTTGCACACCTATGGGCGCAGCAGACAACCAGCGTCCCATAAAGTCATAAGCATGCAGGAAGCCTGAACCATTTATCTGGCTTACCCTTCCTGTACCGTTATCCTGATTGAATACGGCCTGAGTCTTGGCAATCACATCCGGGTTGTCGATTACAAAGGCGCGCGAGCCATTCAGCCCCTGCTCCTCACTTCCCCACAAACCAATCAGAATGGTCCTTTTTGGGTTGGGATACAATTTTTTCAGAATCCTCGCAACCTCCATCATAGTGACCGTACCGGTACCGTTATCCGTTGCCCCGGAACCGCCTTCCCATGAATCAAGGTGGGCTGAAAGAATGACATATTCGTCTGGAAATTCAGTACCTTTTATTTCAGCAATAGTATTGAAAATAGGCACCTTACCCAGTTCTTTTGACTCCGTTTCTACCCGCAGACGTGGTTTCTGGCCGCTTTCTGCCAACCGGAAAATGACCCCATAGTCCTCTAAAGAAATATCGATGGTAGGAACTTTGGTCGTACTGGCGCCAAAAATTTTGTTGGATCCAAATTCATTGGACCAATAGGACATCACTACACCTGCTGCACCAGCTTCCTCCAATACTCCGGGCAGGGATGCAGTGGTTACTCCTGTGCGGCGGATGCGATCGGCCCATTCCCGGCTGGCTGCAGCACGTGCCGCCCGAATATTATTGAGAGATTCCTCAGTAGCAAACTCTCTCCAATTGTACTCCGGCCTTCCGGTGGGCTGCAGCATGGAAACCATCACAA
>DATGNG010000001.1:0-4929 GCA_035306865.1 Sphingobacteriaceae bacterium | reverse complement strand
ATTTCCGGAAAAGGTATTGTAATTGCGGGTGCTGTTGGTGGCAATGTCAAAGGTATTTTGAATAAAATTATTCTCCCGGATCTCATTGTTTTCACAGCTTCCCTGGATTTTGATTGCCCAACCATTAGCCTCAAATAAATTTCTATCCAAAATCACCCGGTTCGACCCTTCCATGTATATGCCGGTAGTGTTTGTTTTGAAAGTATTATTGGAAATATGACTGTCCATTATGTCTTTCAGCAACAATCCATAGGCAGCATCTCCCCAGTTTTCATCAAACACATTGTACTCCATGTGTACATTGCGGGTGTACATGACCGCAACCCCGGCACCATTGCCTGTAAAGGTGTTGTAGGAATAACTGTTATCATGCGAAAACATAAAGTGCAGGCCATAGCGTACATTGTTTTTTGCCAGGTTGTGGTCTGTCAGGGTGTTGGTGACAAATTCCAAATATATACCGTCCCTGTGACCTGTAATTTCATTTCCTATTATGGTAATGTGTTCGCTTTTCCAGGCATGTATTCCGTTTCCGGATAATATTTCAGAGACACTGTAGGAGGTAATTTTGTTGTTTTTGATGGTGCAATGTCTTGAATCCTGGGCGTAAATCCCAAAGAAATTGTCATCCAGGATATTGTCTTCGATGATGACATGGTCTTTGCCGTAAATTTTGATAGCAGCAAGATCTCTTGTAGCAGACTGGCCCGAATTATTTATTTTGAATCCACTAATGGTCACATGGGATGAAAAAATTGAAATGGGTTCGTGTTTTTTTTCACCGTCAATGATGGGTCTGTCAATTCCGATCAGATGAAGTGGGATATTGATGGCCAGGTTGCCCTCCTTGTAGGTTCCACCCATTACTTTAACCGTATCGTAGGGTTGGGCCAATTCCAGTGCCTCTTTCAGGGATTTGATTTTCTGTTGCGGTCCTACTAAGATGGTAGCGGCATGGGAAACCATGCCGCAGACCATCAAATTAGCACACAAAAAGAAAATTAATATAAAATCTTTCGAAATTTTAAATTTCTCAGTTATTTCCAGAGATCGTCCCATTTCAAAACTTCCCCTCCATGGATCTTTCTTACCTCTTCCAAATCCGCCTCGGTAATAAATGCGGCAATATCTCCTCGCATTGGACTTTTCAGGGATTCGCTTCTCAAAAGAATCATATCTTTTGCCGGATAGAGTTGGTTATCATTACTGTAATCCGGCAGATAGACTTCTTTGATATCGGCCTGGTCCACATCTCCTGCCTTCATAAAGGCAATCATGCATTGAACATCATCAAAATTGAAAGCACGACCCTTATTGGTAAGGATTTGGGTGCCAAAGCGTGCATCGCTGATTGTCATTTTACAATATACACATTGTTCCTGACCATAGCGGATGGCTTGTGGACCGTCACTACCGCATGCTGATAAACCCATTGCAAATATCAATGAGAAAATAAGAATTAGACCTTTAAACTGATTCATTTTATTCAATTGTTAACCTCTTTTTCGCAGCTTTCCATTCCATAAATACGACAAAGGCCAATGCTATACCGCAACCGATAAAGATCCAGCCTCCGGTGTCCGGAATCGAAAATGCAATGAAATTTAATAGTACTTTATATCCCAACAATGGGGGTTGATAGGCCATACCAGGCACTTTAATCGCAGCATTGGGATCCAGATTGTGGCCGTAATCGTACAGCCAAATATAGAAATCAACCATTGCCACGATTCCAAACAGTAAAAACAGTCCGAATAGTACATAAACCATTTTGCGACGACCCAATAATCCTGTAAACAGGAATAGGGCCGCATATACTGCAATGATGTAAGGTAAAACCTTAAACTCTATAAAATCATCTACGTTCAGGACTTTCATCCCGATATAATGATTCAAACCATTGATAATGTCCACCTGGCCACCCAGGTTATTACTATAAATGAGTAGTTCAAGACCCTCGGGATATTGTGGGGCAATCAACTCTATACGCCATATAGGCAATATGATGACTGCAAGCAGCGCTATACCCCCCAAAAGGAGTATAGCTCTGCTGAGTGTTGATATTTTATGTTGATTTTTCACCTCAATATTGTTTCTAATCCGGATTCCTAAAGTGGAATCTGGGGGTACTGCTGATTATTCAGTTCTTGGCTCACCTGTATAATAGGTGATCGGTGTGCTTGAGCCTCGAGGCGATACCCGGGCATAACCCGACATTTCCTGGTGCAGGGCAGAACAGAAGTCAGTACAATAGTATGGGAATATACCTACACGATCAGGTACCCATTTTAATGTAATGGTTTCACCTGGCATTACTAACAGTTCGGAGTTGTTGGCGCCCTTGATGGCAAATCCGTGTGGCATATCCCAGTCTTGTTCCAGGTTGGTCACGTGGAAGTAAACGGTATCGCCCAATTGGATCCCTTCAATAACGTCAGGGGTAATGTGCGAACGGATCGTGGTCATATAAACCCGTACCACATTGCTACTTTCGCGCACCACTCTGGCTTCAGCCTCTCCATTTGTTTTATATGGGTGCTTATTTGCATTAATGTCATAAATCTTCACAGATTTGTCCTTGATCAGATCCGCTGGAATAGCTTGTGCATAGTGAGGCTCTCCTAATGTCGGGAAGTCCAGCAACAGTTCCATTTTTTCGCCACTAATGTCAAACAATTGCGCACTGTGGGCCAGCTCCGGACCAGTCGGCAGGAAGCGGTCTTTGGTGATTTTGTTGTAAGCAACCAGATATTTTCCATATGGACGCTTAGCATTTCCACCGGCAACCATCAAGTGACCAACTGAATAGTAGGTAGGATGTCTGTCAATAATTTCCAAAGTTTTCAAATCCCATTTTACAACCTCAGAAGACACGAAGAAGGAAGTATAAGCATTTCCTTTTTCGTCAAATTCGGTGTGCAATGGGCCCAAACCTGGTTTTTCAACTTCACCGTGCAATACAGCTTCGTAATTCAGCACACGGATACCATCGTATAGTTCGGCTTCGAAATTTTCATTCTGGATTGCATCCTGAATTTTTGCAAAGCTAAACACAGGAATTAATGCAGCTAATTTTCCACTACCAACAATAAACTCTCCGGTTGGACTAACGTCGGCACCATGTGGAGATTTTGGGCAAGGGATCAGATAAACCAAATCATCAAATTCGGTTACATCCAGTACAGTAACTTCAGTTTTGATTTCTGAGGTAGCTGTAAAGGTCTCATGATTCATTTTGTTATGCGCATAGCGTACATTCGTTTGCTTTTTGCCACGTCCAGCTTTGAAATACTCTTCGGCTTTCTTCCAGTTGATGGCCATGATAAAGTCCTTATCATTTTTTGACGCATTCACTTCCAGAAGGGTATGAGCCTGCTCAGAGTTGTAGGTACTGATAAATAACCAACCATTGGACACCCCTTTACCTGCACTTGAAAGGTCAAAGTTCAAACCTGGTGTTTTCAATTGGAAAGCAATATCCATTTCACCGGTTTCTTTATCAATGCTAACAAAGCTGATGTGACCTTTGAAGTTTTCTTTGTATGAAGAGATAGGAACATCACTCGCAGGTCCATCCGGAGGTACACTGAAACGTGTAGCAGCAATCACGTACTCCGAGTTTTCAGTAGTGAAAGGGGAGCAGTGGTTTCCTCCTGTATTAGGGATCTCCAGAATTTCTGCAGTAGCGAAAGTGGTTAGGTCAATCCGGGCCAAACGTGGAGTATTGTTTGAGTTGGCAAACATCCAGCGACCATCAGGCATACCATCAGTAAAGGATGACTCAATGTGATGCAGGTCATCCCAGGGAACAAAACCATGTGATGTATTTAGCATGGGTTTAGTTTCTTCGCTGAATCCCCAGGCGTTTTCAGCATTCACCGAGAATACGGGGATCAATTTCAGCAAACGCCCGCTTGGCAGTCCGTAAACTGTCATCTGACCACTGAATCCTCCAGATACAAAATTGTAGAATTCATCATGCTGCCCGGGTGGTATGTACACGCGCTCCGCAGCATTGCCGCTCAGCGCACTGCCTGCCCCTTTGGGTTTACAGGCGTTGAATGTCATGGATACCACCGCAATGGCGAGTACCCAGAAAATGTATTGTTTTTGTTTCATCTCGATGTATTTAATTGTTGTTTAGATTTGTTTTTTCGTATTTATTCTAAGCCGTCATTCTGACGCATAAATTCCAAAATAGCCCTTGCATCATCATCACTTAGATTTTGGTTCGGCATCCTCACCAGACAGATTTCCAATTGTGCTTGCAACTCGGGATCTTTGTCGATCATAGGGTCAGGATTGGTAATAAAGTTCATAA
Organism: Sphingobacteriaceae bacterium; assembly: GCA_035306865.1. Taxonomy (GTDB): domain Bacteria; phylum Bacteroidota; class Bacteroidia; order Sphingobacteriales; family Sphingobacteriaceae; genus DASRQK01. The sequence continues at coordinate 608 of DATGNG010000001.1, read as the reverse complement.
TCCATTCTGGGCGATGTTTGGAAGTAACGCCCTCCCATCCCGGACCTACCAAACGCTCGTCTGTATATTTATGGCAACTGGCACATTTCAGATCCGAAATTAATTTCCCTTCGGTAGCCATAGGCACGTCCAACTGATCTTCCAATTCAACACTGTCGAATTTTCCTTCCCCACGTTTTGGGTCATACTCTTCCGTTGACATTGCGGTTTTACCAGCTGAGCTGTCAGTTGAACCTTGGCTTCCACTTTGACCGCATCCATAAACTATAGCGCAAATCATCAAAAATACAATTGTCTGTTTCATAATAAAAGTTATTTGTGTGCTTAAAGATAAATTGTGTACTTAATTAATAAACGTTTTCTTTCTTCTTTTTGTTTTTCGGAGTGTAAATTTTTTTACTGTTTCTTACTCCTTTTCAGCAAAAATACCCCAACCTTACAGCTTATTTTTATGATTGAAATCATAAAGTTTGTTGACTAAGCCTTCAGGCGTGGTTATGGTAAAATTGGGCGGGCTTTTTGTAAGTGTAAATGACTCATAATAAAGTGGTTATTGGTTATAAATGAAAATTATGATTCTCGTCACCCAACAAAGTGATTCTGATCTG